>JAGWAO010000005.1:0-25699 GCA_021296315.1 Acidimicrobiia bacterium
ATCTCCACGGAGGCCTGAGGCTCCACCGCGGTCACAGCCCGGCTCCTGCGGCGGCAACTGCGATCGGGATCGGATCGCGGCGGGTGATCTTGGCCTCGTACTCGTGCCGGAAACGCCGGATGGTGGACACCACCGGGGCCACCGCCGAGGGCCCGAGCGGGCAGATCGTGGTCTGGCGGGGCGGGAACGGCACAGCTTCGAGTTCGCGGTGGGCTGCCACCGGGTAGGGACCGGGGCTGATGTTGTCGCCGATGTCGAGCAGCAGATCGATGTCCGACGGCCGCCCCTCCCCGTCGAGGATGCGGCGCAGGATCTGTTCGAGCCAGGTGGTGCCCTCGCGACACGGGGTGCACTTGCCGCACGACTCGCGGGCGAAGAACTTCACCACTCGCCAGGCGGCCTTCACTGCGTCGGTGGTTTCGTCCATGATCACGATGGCGCCAGATCCGAGCATCGACCCGGCGGCGCCCACTGGGCGGGCCTCCAGCGGCAGGTCCAGATGTTCGGCGAAGAACCAGGGCGCCGAGCCCCCGCCGGGGATGAACATCTTCAGCTCGCGGCCGTCGCGGATCCCCCGGCAGAAGTTGTCGCCGTAGATCAGCTCCCGGAAGGTAGTCACCCCGTGCTCGACCTCGTACACGCCGGGACGGCGCAAGTGTCCCGACACCGCGAACATCCGGGTGCCCGGCGACGACTCCGAGCCGTACCGGCGGTAGGCGTCGACACCGTTGGCCATCAGCCACGGAAGGTTGGCGAGGGTCTCCACGTTGTTGACGATGGTGGGCTGGCCGTACAGGCCGACCGCGGCCGGGAAGTACGGGGGCTTGAGCCGGGGCATGCCCCGGCGGCCCTCCAGGCTCTCGATCAGGGCGGTCTCCTCGCCGACGATGTAGGCCCCCGCGCCCCACGCCATCACGATGTCCACCGAGAAGTCGGTCCCGCAGATCTCCCGTCCCACGTAGCCGGCCGAGTAGGCCTCGTTGAGGGCGGCCGCGATGCGCTCCTGGGCCAGAGCCATCTCGCCCCGCACGTACAGGAAGCACTGCTTCAGGCCCAGCGCGTAGCAGGCGATGAGGCACCCCTCGATGAGCTGGTGAGGGTCGCCCTCCATGAGCAGGCGGTCCTTGTAGGTTCCCGGCTCGCTCTCGTCTCCGTTGACCACGAGATAGTAGGGATGCTTGCCCGGCGGCAGGAAGCCCCACTTGACGCCGGCGGGGAAGCCGGCACCGCCCCGTCCGAGCAGCGTGGCCGCCCGCACCTCATCGTGCACTGCGGCCGGAGTCATCTCCAGCGCGGCCCGAAGCCCGTCGTAACCTCCGGTGGCCTCGTAACGGGCCAGGGTGAACGAGTCCTCGTGCGCGAAGCGGCTCGTGATGAGCTTGGGCCCGTCGTTGTTCACATAGCCGGGCGCATGCGCGATGTAGCCGTCGACTGCCGTCTGCTGATCCATCAGCCGGCCACCTCGACATCATTGCCGGCGTAGTACCCGCTCTTGTTCGCTTCGCTCACGGGCCGCTCGGGCCGTGCTTCCCGCTCTTGTTCGCTTCGCTCACGGGCCGCTCGGGCCGCAGGCCTCGCTCGGCTGGTAGCGAAGCACCTCATGAATCGCTACCTATCCGCTCGGCCTCAAGCCAGACCGGCGCCTCGCGGGCCTGCTCCGGCGGGACCACCCCGGCGAGACGCTCAGCGGGGATCGACTGCCTCACCCTTGACAGTGCGCCGTGGCGGGGTATGTCCAGACGGTCGGCGCGCAGGTCCTCGACCAGCCGGTCGAAGTCGTCGGGGGTCACTCTCCCCCGGTAGCGATAGTTGACCTGCAGGCAGGGGGCCTCTGTGCAGGCTGCGATGCACTCCACCTCCTCGACGGTGAACCGGCCGTCGTCGGTGGTGCCGCCCAGTTCGGTTCCCAGAGTCTCGCAGGCGTGCTCCAGCAGCTCCTCGCCGCCCCACAACAGGCAGGAGATGTTGGTGCAGACGTTCACGAGATAGGTGCCGACCGGCTCGAAGCGGAACATCTCGTAGAAGCCGGCGGTGCCCTTCACCTCGGCCGGCGTGGCCCCGACCAGCTCGGCGATGCGGCGCATGGCGTCGTCGGTCAAGTACCCGTCCTGTTCCTGGGCCAGGTGCAGCAGCGGGATCAGTGCCGAGCGGGGCCGGGGGAACCAGGAGATGATCTCACCGGCCAGCGCCTCGTTGGCGGGACTGAGGCTCCCGCTCGTGTTCGCTTCGCTCACGGGCCGCTCGGGCCACGGCCTCGCTGAGCGCCCCGCGGATTCTCGACCGGATTGCGCCCCGTCCGCTCGGCCTCTGAGAGTCACCGGTCCACATCCCCCATGATCGGGTCGACGGAGCCGATGATGGCGATACCGTCTGCGATCACGCCGTCCTGCATCAGATGGGGCAGGGTCTGGAGGTTCACGAAGCTGGGCGCTCTCACGTGCACCCGGTACGGCACCGAGGTGCCGTCGCTCACGAGGTACACGCCCAGCTCGCCCCGGGGGGACTCCACCGCGGCGTACACCTCGCCGGCTGGCACTTTGAAGCCCTCGGTGAAGATCTTGAAGTGGTGTATCAGGGCCTCCATGGAGGCGTCGATGCGGGCCCGGGGCGGCGGGGTCACCTTCTTGTCCTGGGTCCGGTAGTCGCCCGAGGGCATGGCGTCGATGATCTGGGCCACAATCCGCAGCGACTCGCGGATCTCGTTGAGGCGGATGGCGTACCGGTCGTAGCAGTCGCCGTGAGTGCCCACGATGACGTCGAAGTCCATCTGGTCGTAGAACAGGTAGGGCTCGTCGCGCCGCAGGTCCCAGGCCATGCCCGCGCCGCGCAGCAGCGGCCCTGTGGCTCCGAGGGCCACGGCCTCGGCCGCGGTGATGATGCCCACCCCTTGGAGCCGCTCCCGCCAGATCGGCTGGCCGGTGAGCAGCGTGTCGTACTCGTCCAGGCGGGGCTCGATCAGCTCGATCAGCTCGGCCACGTCAGAGCGCCAGTCGGCGGGCAGGTCGGCAGCCACGCCTCCCGGCCGGATGTAGTTGTGGTTCATCCGCAGGCCGGTGACCTTCTCGAAGAAGCGCAGCACCTCCTCGCGCTCGCGCCACCCGTAGATCATCATCGACACCGCGCCGAGCTCCATGCCGCCGGTGGCCAGGAACAGCAGATGCGAGGCGACCCGGTTGAGCTCGCACATCAGCATGCGGATCCAGGTGGCCCGCTCGGGCACCTCGATGCCCAGCAGCCGCTCCGTGGCCAGCGAAAAGACCAGCTCGTTGAACAGCGGCGAGACGTAGTCCATCCGGGTCACGTTGGTCCCGCCCTGCAGGTACGTGAGATTCTCACCGGTCTTCTCCATGCCGGTGTGGAGGTAGCCGATGACCGGCTTGGAGCGCAGCACCGTCTCACCCGACAGCTCCAGCATCAGCCGCAGCACGCCGTGGGTCGACGGGTGCGACGGCCCCATGTTGAGCAATGCCAACTCGTCGTCGTCGGGGTCGTCGGGGTCGCCGCCGATCTCCGCAGCCTCGGCCTCCGACATGCGCAGCACCGCGGAGGGTTCTCGCCGGCTGACCCGCTCCGCTCCCGGCGCGGACCCGGCGGCGGCACCTGTGATCGTCGTCTCAGGGGAGGCCTCGTCAGCAGCGGCGGTGTCGGTCATGTTCATCTCGGGCGTCGTCACCTGACGTTGGAAGCAGCCTTGAACTGGACCGGTATCTGGCCGCTGTCGTAGTCCTTGCGCAGCGGATGACCCGACCAGTCCTCCGGCATCAGGATCCGCGAGGGATCGGGGTGGCCTTCGAAGACGACGCCGAACATGTCATAGACCTCACGCTCGAGGTTCTCTGCGCCCGGCCACAGGTCGAACAGGGTGGATACGGACGGGTTGTCGGCAGGAACCTGGACTCGCATGCGCAGGCGCTCGCGGCGCTCATGCGACATCAGGCTGGCCACCACCTCGAAGCGTTCCGGCTGCACTCCCTCCGGCAGACTCCGGTCGGCGCTGTAGTTCAGGTAGTCGACCGCGGTGAGGTCGATGAGCTGGTCGAAGCCGTCGGCTCGAGCTGCTGTAGCCACATCGGTCCACTGGCTCCTTGACGGGTGAATCACGGCCTGACCCCGGGACGGACGGTCGACCCCGAGCGGGGCGCCGTAGCGCTCAGTCATGACGTCGACGGATGGTGGCGGTCGCCGTCTGACCGTCGATCTGCTGAACAGCGATGCCGGCTCCGCCGCTGGGGCTCTCGGCCCGGCGAGCCAGCAACTCCCCGGACAGGATCTCGTGGTGGAGTGTGAAGATGGCGTGCATCAGCGTCTCGGGGCCGGGCGGGCAGCCCGGCGCGTACACGTCCACGGGCACCACCTGGTCGACCCCTTGGACGATGGCGTAGTTGTTGAACATGCCCCCGCTGGAGGCGCACACGCCCATCGAGATGACCCACTTGGGCTCCATCATCTGGTCGTAGATCTGGCGCAGCACCGGGGCCATCTTCTGCGACACCCGACCGGCGACGATCATCAGGTCGGCCTGGCGGGGCGAGGCCCGGAAGACCTCCATGCCGTAGCGGGCCAGGTCGTAGTGGGCCGCCCCGGTCGCCATCATCTCGATGGCGCAGCAGGCCAACCCGAACTGTGCAGGCCAAAGGCTTCGGGCCCGGGACCAGTTGACCAGACTCTCCAGCTTGGCCGTCATGAAGTTGTGCTGGATGGCCTTCAAGCCGTCCTCTCGCAGATCAGCAATCTGGTCGGCGACCCCCATCAAACCACCTCCGATGGACTGGGGACGCGGCCCTCGAGGCCCACCCGGCGAACCGTGGTGTGCGCCGTGCGGTCCGCCGACACGATGGGCTCATCGGACCCGATCTCATCGGATGGGCTTGGCGCGCTCCGGGACTTCGACGCCGGCCCCCATTCGAGGGCACCGGCGCCGATCAGGTATACGAACGACTCGAACACCGCGAAGCTGAACACCAGCAGGACGACGAGTCCGAAGAGGCCGAGCCCGCCCCGGGCCACGGCGTAGGGGTAGAACAGCACGATCTCCACGTCGAAGACGATGAAGATCATCGCCACCAGGAAGAACCGGACCGGAAACCGCTCAGGAGTGTCGCGGGAGGGCACGATCCCGCACTCGTAGGGATCCAGCTTGGGCACGGTCGCCCTCCGGGGAGCCAGTAGACCAGAGGCGACAAAGCTCCCCGCTGCGAACAGCGCCGCCAGCGCGAACAGCGCAAACAGGGGGAGGTACTGGCCGAGCACCGTTCAGGCGGCCGTCCGCAGGTGATCTTGGGTCGAGTTCTGTGGATATGCCACCCAAGACAAACCCGGGATTCTGATTCGGCCGGTAGATGCAGGCATGTCAGGCGTCCGCCCGCGCTCGAGCCTCGCGCTGTCGCCAGGCCAGCTTGTCACGCTCGTGCAGGAACAGGCACAGAGCCGCAAAGATGCACAGCGAGCCCAGGGTCACCAGCGCCGGCTTGAGGCGGAGGTTGCCGAGGTCGCGGACCATGATCACCGAGATCACCGGCTTCGACTCGTCAACGACGGGCCGCGCCGGGGGCTGGCCGGGGAGCAGCGGCTGATCGATCACCTCCTGGACCTGCACGAGTCCGTAGCGGGTGGGATGGGTGATGGTCAACGCGGTGCGTATCTGGGTCCAGATCCGGTCGAGGCGGTTCGGGTCGTCGGGCAGGCCCCGCTTGCCGCCGACGGTGTACGCGTCGAGCAGCTTGAAGTCCTCCTGGGCCGTGAACGTCAGGTCGGGACTCTCCAGCAGCATCGCCACCGCGGAGGCCTGGGCCTCACCCGCTTCGGCGGTGGACAGCAGCGTCCAGCCTCCGAAGTTCAACCGTCCGGACGACTCGGCCTCGGCGATCACACCGGGCGAGACGGCAGCCAGCTCCGACAGCGTGGTCGCCCTGTTTCGGGCCAGCTCGTCGGCAACCAACTCGTCGATCTCCTCAGCGTTCAGCCCTTCCATCTGATCGGGTGTGAGCGTGTCCCGGGTCACCAGCCCGAACTCGGCCTGGGCCACCGGATCGTCGGAGTCCAGGACGAGGTTGAAAGCCGACGGCAGCTCACTGGCATCGGGCAACGTCGTGGCCTGCTCCAGTGCGGCCGCGTCGAGGTCACCGACATTGATCTCCCTCAGCTGCCAGGTGGGTGTATCGCCGGCCCAACCGATCCCGTACATCCACCAGACGAGCGCCATTATCACCATCCAGCCGAAGAACCCGGTAACGGCGACGAGCGTGCCCAGCCGGGTGCCGGTGTTGAGTGCGAGCAGCAGCCAGACCGAGCCCATCAGCACGACAACACCCGCGAAGACCGCCATGAAGCCGCGGATCTCCGGATCCCAGGCGAGCCCGGCGATCAAGTCAAGCGCTTCCATCTAACTGGTCCCTTCCACCACGCGAACGGCGTCAAGCGCTTCCATCACAGGTTCCTCTCGAAAGCGACGATGGCGTCGATCTGGTCCTGGGTGAGCGTGGCCGGGTAGGTCACCCCGAGGTCGTCGTCGATGCGGGGACCGAAGCCCGGCATCTGCCCGTTGCCACCCGAGCCGCCCCGCCCGTAGGTCTGGCCGATGCTCTGGCCGGCCGAGATGAAGTCGGCGTGCAACCCGGCCGTCTCGAACTGTTCCAGGGTGCTGCCCCCGGTCAGGTTGGGGCCGAAGAAGCCGCCGCCGACGTTGTAGGAGTCGAGGATCGGGCCGGCGTGGCCGTCGATGCTGTCGTCGCCGTCGGTGGTGGCGTCGAAGGACCAGCCGTAGGTGTGGCAGCGGGCACAGTTGTACGTGCCGCCCGCGGCCGGGTTGTTGAACAGGATCTCGCCGTATGTCCGGTAGAGCTCGCTACCGGGAGCCTCACCCACCGCGAGAAGCTCCAGACCGGCATGGCGAATGGCTCCGGGGTGGCCGGCGAGTGACTCGTCGGCGGCCAGCGCCATGGCCCGAGCCTCCTCCACGGCGGCGTCGACCGCCCCCAGCCACTCGTCCACGGCAGCTTCGTCGTCGGTGCCGAGATGCTCGGCGATGCCCTCGCGCACCCCACCGTCGACGATCTCGCGCAACTCCGACTCGGGGATCTGGATCCGCCTCATGTAGTGGACGAGGTATTCGATCTGCTGCGGGGTGAGGGGGCCGCCGCCGGGCGCTCCCCATGCCGGCATCACGTTGTTGCGGCCGTAGTTGAGGACGTGGCGAACCTCGTCCTCGCTGTAGCGGGACAGCACAGTGTTGAGCGCCGGAGCCGTCCAGGCCACCGTGGCCACGAAGTTGCCCTCAGCGTCGGTGATGGTGACCGGCGCGGAGCCGCCCGTGCCTTCGGCGCCGTGGCACTGCTGGCAATCGGAGCCCTCGGTGTAGAGCTCGCCGCCGCGGTCGGCGAAGATGCGGTCGGTGTCCTTGATCAGACCCTCGTGACGCCCAGGCTCGCCCAACCAGTACAGCGGCAGCCCGACGCCGATGATGGCCAGCATGGCCAGCCCGGCCAGCAGCGACTTGTCGAGCTTGGAGCCCTCCAGTTCCTCGTCTTCCAGGTAGGGCCTGCGGTTGGGAGCCAGCTCGATCTCGCTGCCGACCTCGTCGCGGGAGGCGCGCGCATTGAGGATCAGGTACACGACGTACCCGACGAAGACGATGGCCAGGATGACGAACCCGATGGTTCTCTGCGTCGAGGCGGCTAGGAGCATGCGCGGCGATGATTCCTACGGATCGGATGGCGGATCGGATAGGGCCACTAGTGGTCCGCCTGGCCGATGCAAGCCGGCCCCTCGGCTTCCTGGCCAGTGGTGTTGGTGCCGATGGGCGGTCCCTGGATGATCGTGCCGGTATCGACGGTGAGCGAGCCGTCCGTACCGATCTCCACCGCGAAGCGGTCCATGCCCCGGGGAGCCGGCCCGCCCCGCTTCTCGCCCACCTGGTTGTACTTCGAGCCGTGGCACGGGCACTCGAACCACTGCGAGGTCACGCACTCAGGCACCCGGCAGCCCAGATGGGGGCACTTCTGGTACAGCGCCACGATGCCGCCATCGAGCCCCAACTGGTGGCCCGCGGTCATCCCCGCCAGTTCGGGCCCCGAGTAGGTCGCCGCGGCCTTCTCCACCGCTCCGCTGGGGTACTCGGTGAGCCACATACGGCCCTCGGGCTTGTACAGGAACCCGGAGTTGTCGCGGATCTCGGTGAGCAGATCACTCACCAGGCCCACCTTGATCTTGGAGCCGAAGCCGCTGCTGCCCTGGGGCCACAGGAAGGCGATGCACGCCACGCCGAACCCCGACAGGCTCAAGCTCATCAGCATCACGATCGTCCGGTTGAAGAACTGGCGGCGGCTCACTCCGATCGTCTCGGGATCGGGCGGTACATAGGGCGCTGGCGGGCCCCCGGCTTCCGTCGGCGCCAGCGCGCTGCCGGCGCGAGCCGCGGCCGCGGCTTTCTCAACCTCCCGGCCGGTGGGCGGAGCCTCAGCCCGCAGGACCACCGATGACCGGTCCCGGCTGCGGGTCTCGCGCGACAGCATGCCGATAGCCGCGTCCGACTGGCGGCGGCGGACTGCGGCGAGCACCGCGATGATGGCCAGGACGGCAAGCGCAGCCAGAGCGATGTAGATCATCGGTTGCCTCCTCGCAGGGGGCGATCAGACAGTTCGACAGCGAACGCGGGTGCCACGGTCACAGCTCGAAGAACAGTCCCGCTTGCCAGGGGAAGACGAAGTTGAACCCCGGGCCCCTGAAGAAGGATCCGATGATCACCAGCACCGCCCAGAACATGAGGTGGATGGTCATGAGGCTGATGGCGAACTTGCGGTCCTCGGGCTTCTTGGACGGGTTCCTGTCGATGTAGGGCGCGAGCATCAGCGCCAGCAGCCCGACGCCGGGAATGGTGACGCCCGCCACCATCGGGTGGAACATCGTGAGCAGTTCCTGCAGGCCGAGGAAGTACCACGGGGCCTTGGACGGGTTGGGCGTCTGGTTGTAGTTGGCCAGCTCCAGCAGCGGGGCGTTCACGAAGATCGAGAAGATCAGGGTGAACGCGGTGATGAACAGCGACGCCACGAACTCGACCACCAGCAGATGGGGCCACACGTGCACCTTGTCCTGGGGCTTGGACTTCACGTCCTGGATCGAGCCCGACTTGACCACGGTCAGCAGGCGCTGGGTGTGCCCACCGGGACCGGTGGCACCCGTCGCCGCGGGCGCAGCCGGTGGGGCGGCCACAGCCACTCCCCCGCCTCCGGACGCCGCCGCGGCTTCCGGGGCGCCTCCGGACGCCTGGGCGCGGGCTGCCTTGGACCGCTCGAGCAGGTGGGGTGGGATCTTGCTCGCGGCCGGTTGCTGAGCCCCAGAAGCGCCGTCGCCGGAGCCGGCAGCCCCGGGCCCGCCGGCCTGGGCCGCCTTGGCCGCCTCTGCCTTGGCCCGGGCCTCTTCGGCCCGTTTGCGCAGGTGCTCGGGAATCTCGACCATCGCCGCTACCTCTGCTCCACGCCTGTAGGTGACTCCACGACTCTGGGACACTCCACGCCTGTAGGTGACTGACTCATTGCTTGTTGCCTCGGCCCTGTTATTCGCCTACAGCGGACCCGAGATGCCGCCGTCCTTGCGGACCCGCCAGAAGTGGACGGCCAGGAAGATGACGAGCACGAACGGCAGCATCAGCACATGCAGCACGTACCAACGCAGGAGCGTGTCCGTTCCGATCTCCACGCCGCCGAGCAGCACGAACCGCACCTGGTCGCCGAACACGGGGGTGTATCCCATCATGTTGGTGCCCACCGTCACCGCCCACAGGGCCAGCTGGTCCCACGGCAGCAGGTACCCGGTGAACGACAGCAACAGCGTCAGCTTCAGCAGGATCACTCCGATGACCCAGTTGAACTCCCGGGGCGGCTTGTAGGCCCCGTGGTAGAACACCCTGGCCATGTGAAGGAACACGGTTATCACCATGAGGTGGGCGCCCCACCGGTGCATGTTGCGGACCAGCAGTCCGAAGGTCACCGAGGTCTGCAGGATGTAGATGTCGTCCCAGGCCTGGGCCGCGGTGGGGCGGTAGAAGAACATCAGGAAGATGCCGGTGACGGTCTCGAGAATGAACAGGAAGAAGCTCAGACCGCCCAGGCACAGGGTGTAGCTCACCTTCACGGCGTGACGCTTCACCTTCACCGGGTGAAGGTGGTACAGCACGCTGTTCATGACCACGTACGACCGGTTGCGGGGGCTGTCGGTGTAGCCCTTGCGAAAGATCGACCCGGGCCGGAAGATCGAAGTCCAGGCCTGCGAGCCCTGGACTTGGTCGCCGATCTTCGTCATCTGGGCGACCAGGCGCTCCGGCAGCGGTTCCTTGCGCTCCTCTGTGTCGATGGCCATGAGTCTCCTGCGGATCGAGTCGTGGGGGTCTACGCGAGTCGCATCCCGTAGCCGTAGCCATGGGAGTTGGTTCTCTGGTGAGGGTCGCCCCCGGGGGGAGGATCGCTCATCTTGCCGAGAATGATGACGCCGGTCGGGCAGCGATCCACGCACAGAGCGCAGCGCGTGCACACGTCATCATCGATGGTGAAGATCACCTTGTCGGCCGGGTCTATTCCCGGCAGCTCGGTGCCGACGGCCTCGTCGACTGCATCGGTCGTGACCATGAAGATGCACTTCCACGGGCAGATGTCCACGCAGCCCTCGCACATGATGCACTCTGACTGGTCGATGTGGATGAACTGCTTGGGCTTGACCGCCTGCGCGAGCCAGGCCGCGTCCACCTCCTGCAGCACGTAGTCGTCCCGGAACTCCGGCATGGGCGGGTTGGCGTCGGTGGTGGTCACGCCTCGGACCCCTCCCGGACCAGGGGACGCCCGAAGCTCGACAGCTCGACCGCTTCGGCGGCCTCCGCCTTCTTGCCCCGGTTCTGCCAGATCATCCACAACGCCACCTGCCCGGCGACGGCGACGACGTAGATCCCGCTGGCGATGATGTCTCGGATCACCACGTAAGTGATCGTGAACGGGAAGCTGCCGCCCTGGGCCTGGGCCCGCAGGATTCCTCCCGGGCCGACAAAGAGCTTGTCCGTCCGCCAGTTGAGTTCGTTGTCCGCCCAGGCGAGCCACTGGTGGGGCACCACGCCATAAATCCAGAACATCCCGAAAAAGACGATCATCGCCCCGAACATGGCCTCGCCCCAGGTGACCGGGGTCCCGACCGGCCGGTGTTTCGTGTAGGCGAGGATGACGCCGACTAGTGCGACCGTGACCACGATTGACAGAGCGAAGGCAACCACCGGCACTCCTCGGCGACGACTACTGACGGCTGGCAGTGTAGTCCGAGCAGGGCGCACCCTCTCCGGACCGGCGTAGGTCTATCAGCGTGCGGGCCCCGATCCGAACACCGGGAGCGATGAAGCCGGCACTGACACCCGCTCGGCCGGCGTGCCGGCGGAGAGAGGGCCATCCCCAACTTCCCCGAACGGCGGCCCTCTCTCCGCCGGAACAGCCTCCACAGTATTTGAAAATTACCGATATCGCAACTTCAATTCCGTCGGGCGAGCCGAGGACAGGTCCTCAGTGTCATGCATCAACCCCGGAACTTCGAGGCATAGCCGATGCGCATGGCCGGACGGAAGATCAGCTCGGTGGCCGCGTACATCGAGCCGAGAATCCCGTCCAACACGCCGGCCGTCATCTGCGAGACCGGTGTGGACCCCGACAGGAATACGGCGTCCTCCGGTCCGATCTCGAGCTTCAGACCGGTCAGCCGCCGGTTCCGGCGCAGCAGATGCTCGTAGAAGCGGGCCTGGTTCTCCTCCGGCGCCGGGACCAGGTAAGTCTCGTAGTGCAACGTGCGTTGGCCGAGGGTGAACCAGACCGTCCACACCTCCTTCTCCTCGCCGTGGACCCGCACGTACCACCGTCGCTCGTCCCGCGGGCCGCGTTCAATGGCGTCGATGGCGGGGTTCGCTTCGGCCGCGGCCGCCAGCCACGAGTCCATCTGCCGCTCCAGAGCGTCGAGATCCGCATCCGACGCAGGCGGCGCCTGGGTCATGGGATCGGAAGCCATGGGATCGGGTCCGCCCGGCGAGGGCGAGTCTGGTCCGGGCATCGCCGCTCAGACGGTGCAGTCCAGCGGAACCCGCGAAGAGAGGTCCGCGAAGATCCTGCGCAGGCGGGCCGCCGTGGCCGTCCAGGAGTACTGGCCCGCCATCTCGGCGCCCCGACGGGCCATGGACGCGGCAAGCACGGGATCGTCAAGGATGGAGAGCACCGCCTCCGTGTATCGGGCCGGGTCGCGTCCGGGAACGCGGAAACCGGTGCGGCCGTGGTCCACCAGCGTTCGAAGGCCGCCCACATCGGCCGCGACCACGGGCACACCGCAGGCTGCCGCCTCCAAGGCGACGAGGCCGAACGACTCCGAACGGCTGGGCACCAGGCAAACATCGGCGGCCCGGTAATAGGTCGACAGGAGGTGGTGGGGCTGCGGCGGCACGAGCGTGACACGGCCCTGCAGACGGTGGTGGCGTACCGCGTCCTCGAATCGACGGAACTCGCGCTCCCCTTCCGGGCCCGAGGCGCCGCCCACCACGAGGAGCCGGGCATCGCCGTAGCGGCGCCCGAGACCCGCAAGGGTCTCGACGGCCACGTCCAGACCCTTCAAAGGTTGTATGCGGCCAACGAACAGCAGCACCGGCCCAGGCTGGAGCCCCACTGCGGCGCGGGCTCCGTGCCGCGACCCCACCGAGAACAGGGCGCCGTCGACGCCCGGCGCCACGACGTCGATGCGCTTCGGATCGGCCCCGTACAGGTCGGCGAGCTGATGCACCTCGGTCACGGAGTTGGCGGTGATCACGTCGGAGCAGGCGATCACGTCTGCCTCGGCGTCGACCCGGCGTTGCGGTTCGGGGTCGCCAGTCTCGGCCTTGACCCCGGCGAGGGTGTGGAACGTCGACACCAGAGGCAGGTCGAGGCCGTGCTTCAGGCGGTGCCCGGCCACTCCCGACAGCCAGTAGTTGGCGTGCAGCACATCGACCGGGTTCTGGCGGATCCACGCCTCCACACCGTCGGCGTAGTCCTCCACCACAGCCGGTAGCGACTCCTTGGCCAGGTCGGCAGCTCCCGCGGTCACATGGACGACTCTGAATCCCGGCTCCACGTCGACGACGGTCGGGGCGTCGCTGTGACGCCTGACGAACACGGTGGCGTCTACGCCCGTCTGGGCCAGCGCGGAGGAGAGCTCGCGCACGTAGACGTTCATCCCGCCCGCGTCGCCGTGGCCCGGGAGCACCAGCGGCGAGGTGTGAAGCGACAGGATTGCGACGCGACTCACGAACGGTGGAGGATATCTCTCGGCTTCCGTCTCCCGCTCTTGTTCGCTGCGCTCACGGGCCGCTCGGGCCATGGCCTCGCAAGCTCGGCCTCGCGGTGGTCAGCCGCCCGAGACCGGTGGCAGCACTGCGATCTCGTCGTCGTCTCCCACCGGCGCATTGGGTGCGGCCGGCTCGCCGTTGCACCACACCTGACAGGTCTCGAGCAGCCCGGCAAAGTCGTGGCCATACCGACCGCAGGCCTCCTCCAAGACTTCTCTCACGGTGGCACCGGGCACGTTGTCACGACCGGTTCCCGCCGCCTCCCGAGCCGATGCGAACAGCCGCAGACGCGCCACGCCGACATGGTAGCCATCGCCGGGCAGTAGTCGCTCGGAGGTCACTGGCCATCGCTGAGCGATCGGCGCGATCGGCCAGAAGTATCCGCGGCCGGCGAACGCCGTCGGGTTACGGTCGCTCGCGATCATGGTCAACCTACTCGTCGTTCGCCACGCCGAGTCTGTCTGGAACCTGGACGGGCGCTGGCAGGGCCACGCCAACCCGCCCCTGTCCCCGGCGGGTGCGACCCAGGCGAGGGCCGCAGCCGACGGCCTGGACGGCGTCGAGTGCATCGTGTCCAGCGATCTCGACCGGGCGCGCCAGACCGCTGAGATCATCGCCGAGACGCTCGACATCGGGCCGGTGACCACCGATCCGGGATGGCGCGAGCGCAGCGTAGGCCTGTGGCAGGGGCTCACCACTGAACAGATCGAGCGCGACTACCCCGGGGCCTTGGCCGCGGGCGACTATCCGCCCGGCTGGGAGAGCGACGAGTCCCTGATCGAGCGTGTGCTGGCCGCCTCGAACCGCATCGCGGCCCGAGTCTCGTCCGGCGATGCGCTCGTTGTGTCACATGCCGGTGTTATCTATACACTTGAAAGGTATTTCGGATGCATCTTCAAGCGCATCGGCAACCTCGGTGGTCGCCGGATCATGGTGCAGTCGGGTGACGTGCGCTTGCAAGACCGAATCGCGCTCACTGGCGACGGTGCGTGCCTCACGCCCACTGCCACAACGGAGCGACGATGAGCATTACCGAGACACCTCTTGGCGACGCCGGGGAGGCGCCCGCGGCCCAGAGTCTCCCGCCCGTACGGGTGATCCGCAGTTCCAGGCGACAGAAGACGGTGTCGGCCCGCATGTCGGACGGCGTCCTGGTCGTGCGGGTTCCGGCGTGGACGACGAAGGACGAGGAGCAAGCCCTGGTAAGCAAGGTCTTGACCCGCTTCGAGGAGAAGTGGCGATGCGGCCACCTGCCGCTGGAGCCCAGGGCCCGGGAACTCGCAGCCCGCTTCGGCCTTCCCGAGCCGCGCTCGATCCAGTGGTCGTCCCGGCAACGCCTGCGTTGGGGCTCCTGCTCGACGGGAAGCGGCGACATTCGGATCTCGACCCGGCTGGCCGAAGCACCCCCCTGGGTTCTCGACCATGTGATCATCCACGAGTTGGCGCACCTGGTCGTAGCCGAGCACTCACCCGAGTTCCAGGCACTCGTGAACCGCAACCCCTACGCGGAGCGAGCCGAAGGGTACCTGTTGGCCCTCAGTGACCTCGGCCGCACGACGAGGGCGTCACAGGACGCCCTCGCCAGCTGACATCGCTGATCGACTGTTGCCGGCCGCGGGATCGCCAGCCGAGTCTTCGAGTTCTGCCGCAAGCGCCTCCGCCCCTTCAAGGTCATCGGAGTCCAGTGCGGAGAGGGCTGCGTCCACGGTGTCCAGGTCCAGCTCGATGCCGTCGAGTTGGGCCGTACCGCGAGCCTCTTCGGCATCCGGAGGTGGGGGGCCGCTCGCCTCGTCGGCGACTTGACCCTCCGGGGGCACAGTTCCGCTCGCCTCGCCCATGCCAAGAGAGTAGCCGCGGCGCGAACACCCGAGATCTGAGAGACTGGGCACCGTGGCTCTCAACGTTCTCGGCGGCGAATTGCAGCCGTGCTCCTTCGACCCGCTCACCGGCTGGTTCCGGGACGGCTGCTGCAACACCGACTCCGGTGACTACGGGGTCCACACGGTGTGCGCGGTGATGACCGCCGAGTTCCTCGAATTCTCCAAGGCCGCGGGCAACGACCTCTCCACCCCGCAACCAACCATCGGCTTCGACGGGCTGGCGCCCGGTGACCACTGGTGCCTGTGCGCACCTCGTTGGACGGAGGCGCTCGAGGCCGGGGCCGCGCCCCAGGTCGTCCTGGATGCGACCCACGCCCGCACGCTGGAATGGGCGGACCTCAGCGACCTGAAAGCCCACCGCTTCACCGGCGAGTCAGCCTGACCGGAGCGTCCCCTTTATTGGGGCCGCTGCCACAATGGATGCGGGCCGCTAGCTCATCGGGTAGAGCAGGAGACTTTTAATCTCAAGGTGCCGGGTTCGAGCCCCGGGCGGCCCACCGGTCGGATCCACACCGTGTCGTCGGTGACTCGGTACCCTCCACCTTCGTGGAGTGGAATCCGGAACCTGAGGATCAGGGTCCGTTCTGGCCCGGAGCCGCCGAGAGGCGGAGCCCCAGGTGGGCGCCGATTCTCATATCAGTTGCAGTTGTGATCCTCGTCGTGGCCGGCTTGATCTGGTGGCTCGGCCGCGATGCTGGGGACGACGGGGATGCCCCGACAGTCGCCGACGACACCGGGGAGGGGCGCGAGGACACCGGATCAGATGAGCAGCCCGTCGTCGACGACAACCAGGACGACCAGAGCGCCGACGACCAGAGCGCCGACGACCAGGGCGCCGACACCGGCACCACGGCCACCAGCTCCACCAGCACGAGCACGACCACAACCACCATGACAACGGTCCAGGCCACCACCACCACGATCACGACGGTGCCGCCGGAGAACCTGGACCAATTCGGCCCGCCGACGCTCAGCAACCGGTCCACCGTGTCGACCGTCGGCCTAGACACCGTCCACTTCGGCATGACCGTCACCCAAGCCCAGGAAGCTGCAGGGACGGTGCTGGTCCCGGCGGGACCGACCGGCGCCTGCTATCACGTCGTCCCCTTCGATGCCCCCGAGGGCATCGTCTTCCTCGTCCACGAGGGCACCGTCGAGCGCGTCGACATCAACAGCGGGCCCATCACGACCCGCTCCGGCGTGGGCGTCGGGTCTCCCGAGAGCATGGTCACCGACCTGTTCGGCGACAGCATCGAGCGGGAGGTGCGGGTCGACGGCACGGTAGACTTGGTCTTCGTGCCCAGGGATCCGGGCGACCAGAACTACCGGGTGGTGTTCAACATCTCCGAGGGCACGGTGCGGGCCTTCAAGTCCGGGCGCCTGCCCATGGTGATGCTGGACACAGGCTGCGAAGCCCCCTGAGGCTCGCTCAGCTGGAGTGCCCGTCAGGAAGGCGGCTCGCGCTCGTAGCTGTAGCAGTGGATCTCGAACTCTCCGAAGCCCACCTCGGTGGCCTCACCCGTCTCCAGGTTCAGATCCCGCACGAAACGGATGGCGGAGGCGCGGATCACGTCGTCCTGCAAATAGAGGTCCAGCTGGCTGTCCAGCGACGGTTCGATGAGCGTCCCGTCCGCGAGGCGCAGGCCGATGTACGGGGCGACGAACGAGGCCTCCAGGTACAGCTCAACCTGACCACCGGAGATCGGATCGTCGCCCACCCCTATCACGATCACATCGCCGGCGCCGCGATCCTGGCAGGTGACCTCGAACTGGTAGCGGGTCTCGCCGGTCTCGACTGTCCCCTCGGAGCGGGGAGTCTCCGGCGGTGCCGCGGCGGTCGTGGTCACGACGTCTTCGGCGACAGACTCCTCCTCCTCGATCACCAGCGGGCCCCCGTCGGCGGTGTCGGCGCAGGCTGACCCGCCCATGGCAATTCCAACGATCACCAGCAAAGCACCAAGACTGCGCGCTGACCTTCCGGGCGCGCCGCGGCGGCGGGATACCATTGCGCAACGCTACGCGCCCAACGGCCGGTACGCGTCATCACGGGTCGCAGCCCAACGATTCGCCGATTCGCCGACCAGGCGGACTCGACGATCAGAGCGCCGATGAAGAGGCCGGGATGTAGGGTTGGGCAGTGCCGTCTCAGAGCGATCTACGCAAGCGCCAGCTCCGTGCCGACAGGCAGCCGGCCGCCGGCCGGCGGCGCCACAGCTCCCGCCGGGACCGGCAGCGCCGACTAGTCGCCTTGGTTGCGGTGGTGGTGGTGACGATGATGGTGGCTTCACTGGCTGTGGGGCTGCTCGCCTAACGGGCCGATGAGCACGCCGAAGCGGGAGCGCCAGCGCGAGAACCGGCGCCAGCGCCTGGCCGCCGACGAGGCCGCCACCAAGCAGTACGCAAGCCGCCGGCGCATCAAGCTCATCGGTATCGCGGCGGTGGTGGTGGCAGCCGCGCTGGCCGTGCTCGGATACCTGCAGCGGGACGGCTCCGACCCGGTGGTCACCAGCTCGGAGATCTCCGGCACCGGCGACGCCGTCGATCCCACCGAGGCCGAGGCCGCCCCGGACCCTGAACCAACCGATGCGGCCGCAGCATGTCCGGCCGCCGACGGATCGGGCCCCCGCGTGATCGACTTCGACAGCCCCCAGCCCATGTGCATCGACCCCGAGGCTCGCTATGTCGCCACCTTCGACACCAGCGAGGGCGAGATGCGATTCGAGCTGACCGCCGCCGACACCCCGCTGACCGTCAACAACTTCGTGACGCTGGCCCGCTGGGGCTACTACGACGACACCCTTCTGTTCCGCACCGATCCGTCGATCGACATCATCCAGGGCGGCTCACCCCACACCAATGACAACAGGGATCCGGGTCCCGGGTACACGATCCCCGACGAACCTGCCTTCGAGGTCGACCCGGACACCGGCGATCTCACCGGGCCGTACCGCTACCAGCCCGGTCAGATCGTCATGGCCCGATCGGCGGGGCAGAACTCTGCCAGCGCGCAGTTCTTCCTGACAACCGGCCCCAACGCGTCCAAGCTGGACGGCCAGGGCACCTACGTGGTGTTCGGCCAGACCGACGACGCCGGACTGGCGGTGGTCCAGTCGATAATCGGCCTTCACGAGCCGGGCGGATCCCTGGGCGGGGCGCCGTCGCGTGACGTCACCGTCCACTCGGTGACCATCGAGGAGACCTGAGCGAGCCTCAGCCGCGATCCACCGGCCGAATCAGAATCGCGGGTTCGTTCTGGGTTGTATATCCACAGAATTCGACCCGAGATCGCCGGCTCTGAGTGCCGTTCAGCGCGTTCTGGGCTGCCAATTCTCCAGAGCGACGGTGGTGCCGCCCCGGCGGGCCTCGACGGTGCCGCCCAGCACGGTCCAGTCGTCCGGACTGGACGAGGAGGCCAAGACCGGCGGCTCGGCTGTCGAATGCACCGCGGCGCCGGACTCCAGGGCCATGAACAGCACCGACTCCGGGACCATCCGCCACAGGCGCCGGCGCCGGTCACGGGGCCAGCTCTCCCAGCCCGCCGCGACCACGATGCCGTCATGAAGCCCCAGGCCGACCGTGAGCGCTCCGCCGCGGTCGTCCACCATCGAGGCGCACACCGCAGCCGCGGCCGCGCCCGACCAGACGATGTCGGCGCCGCGCCGCTGGGCGGACACGATCGCCTCCAGCAGCGGAGTGGCCTTGACTGCGCTCACGAAATGGGCAGGGGACCCATCCAGCACCAGCACGCCGTCGCAGTCTGTGATCGGCCCGGACACATCGGGGTCCAGCGCGTCGGAGCGCCGCACAGCGCTCACCACGACATGCGGGACCGACAGATCTCGGGCCCATGCACCGATCCGGGAGAGCAGCGCATCGGGACGCCGGAAGGCAGCCGCCATGGTCACCACCGCGACCGAGCCGCAGCCCGACAGAGCCCGACCCGCGGGTGTGCTCACGTCCAGTTCACGGCCCCCGGCAAGGACGACTCGGCTCATGGCTCCGGTGATCGAGGCGATTCGCGGCGAGCCTTCAGCACCACGTACTGACGCCACGCCGGCGGGACCGACCGTGCCTCGCGGCGGTGGATGTCGGTGACCACCAAGCCGCAGGAGCGAACCGCCGTCGCCAGGTCCCGGCCATTGGCACTCCGCCGGGGCAACGGGTGCCGGCGCCGAGCGGTCAGCCACTCCCGCAAAGCTCCTCGTTCGAGCCAGGCCGGCTCCACCATGCCGATCCAGCCCTCGTCGGCCAGGACCTGTTCGATCGCGGCGATGTAGTCCTCGAGGGAGGCCACATGGGGGGTGCACATGAACGACAGGATCGTGTTGTAGCAGGCGCCCGTGCGGGCCTCGGACCGGAGGGCTTCCGCCGCGCCTCGTGCAGGCACGCTGTACACACGGCCCACCGCGGTGGCGGCCAGCGCCCGGCAGCGCCCGTCCACCTCGTCCAGCAGGGCTGGAGGGGGCGCCCGCGAAGCCCCCGCCGCGGCCCGGACACCGGTGGTCATCGTTCCAACCTACTCTCTTCTCATGCCCGCCGATGCGAGGCTGGAAGGATCCTCCGGACGGGATGAGTCCTCCGGACTGGATACCTGCCGCTGGATCCTCCCGGATCCCTCGCTCAGCAATGAGGGGGGTCTGGTGGCGGTCGGCGCCGACCTCGAGCCGGCCACTCTGCTGGCCGCCTACCGCCGCGGCCTGTTTCCCATGCCGGTGAAGCCGGGCGGACGCATCGGCTGGTGGTCCCCTCCTGAGCGCGGCGTGCTGGAGCCCGAAGGACTGATCGTGCACCGCTCACTGCGCAGGGCCTGCCGCCGCTTCGAGGTCAGGGTCGACACCGCCTTCGCCGAAGTCGTCGAGGGCTGCGCGGACCCGGCCCGTCCCCATGGTTGGATCGATGCCCAGATGCGAGCCGCCTACGTGCGCTTCCACCGTGCCGGCTTTGCCCACAGCGTCGAGACGTGGCGCGACGGCGAGCTGGTCGGCGGCCTCTACGGGGTGGCCGTGGGCGGGCTGTTCGCGGGTGAGTCCATGTTCTACCGGTCTCGGGACGCGTCGAAGGTCGCGCTGGTGGCTCTGGTCAACGGCCTGCGCGACGGCCACCCGAGGCTGATCGACGTCCAGTGGGCGACGCCGCACCTGCGCTCCCTCGGCGTGCGCGCCATCCCGCGCCATCAATACCTGAGCCGCCTGCCGGAGCTGTTGAAGTTCCCCGACCCGGCCCTGTTCACCCCCGCCCGCGACTGACCGGGGTCACACTGTCGGGTGGCTCACTTTCATTTCCAACCGCCGTAGCTCTGGCGGCGCTTCCAGGGCCGGCCCGCGTAGCGCCAGGGCGGCGACGGCTCCGGCATGGTTGCCGCATCGATGTGCGGCCAGATCTCCGAGCCGAACGCCTCGATTGCGGCCACGATGGCGGCCCGCTCGGCATCGGTCGGCTCCGGGGTGATCGACAGAATCTCCAAGCCGGCCGCGGCCTGGCTGTCCGCTCGGCCTCTGGCCGTCACAGCGGGACGTTCCCGTGCTTGCGCTCCGGTAGCTCCTCACGCTTCGACTCGAGCATCCGCAGACCGGCCACGATCTTGCGCCGGGTCTGCGATGGCTCGATCACCTCGTCCACGAAGCCTCGCTCGGCCGCGACGTAGGGGTTGGCCAGCCGTTGCGTGTAGTCGTCCACCAACTCGTTCCGGCGAGCCACCGGGTCGGCTGCGTCGGCCAGCTCGCGGCGGTAGATGATCTCCACCGCGCCCTGCGGGCCCATGACTGCGATCTCGGCGGAGGGCCAGGCGAACGAGAGGTCCGAGCCCACACCCTTGGAGTCCATGACCACGTAGGCGCCGCCGTAGGCCTTGCGGGTTATCACCGAGATGCGGGGCACCGCGGCCTCGCAGTAGGCGTACAGGAGCTTGGCGCCGTGGCGGATGATGCCGCCGTGCTCCTGGTCGACACCGGGCAGGAAGCCTGGGACGTCGACGAAGGTGATGAGCGGGATGTTGAAGGCGTCGCAGGTGCGCACGAAGCGGGCCGCCTTCTCGGCCGACTCGATGTCGAGGACGCCGGCCAGCACCATCGGCTGGTTGCCCACCACCCCCACCGAGCGCCCGTCGATGCGGGCGAACCCGCACACGATGCTCTGGGCCCAGGCCGCGTGATACTCCAGGAAGTCGCCGTCGTCGACCACCTCGGCGACCACGTCCTTCATGTCGTAGGGCACGTTGGGACTGTCCGGCAGCAGCGTGTCGAGAGCCGTACACTCCCGGGCACCGTCGTCGGCCGACTTGTATGACGGCGGCTGCTCGAGGTTGTTGGAGGGCAGGAAGGACAGCAGCGTCTTGACCTCGTCGAGCACATCGTGCTCGTCGGCACCGACGAAGGTGGCCACACCCGACTTGGTGCTGTGGCTGGTGGCCCCTCCCAGATCCTCGAGGGTCACGTCCTCACCGGTGACCGTCCTCACCACGTCGGGTCCGGTGATGAACATGTGCGACTTCTCGCGCACCATGAAGATGAAGTCGGTCATGGCCGGGCTGTAGACCGCGCCGCCGGCGCACGGTCCGAGGATCACGCTGATCTGGGGGATCACGCCCGAGGCCTGAACGTTGCGGAAGAAGATCCCGCCGTAGCCGTCCAGCGAGACGACGCCCTCCTGGATGCGGGCGCCGGCGCCGTCGTTGAGCCCGATGATGGGCGCGCCGACGGCCACGGCGAGGTCCATCACCTTGTGGAGCTTCTCGGCGAACACTTCGCCCAGCGCGCCCCCCATGACCGTGAAGTCCTGGGCGAACACGAAGACCTTGCGGCCGTCGATGGTCCCCCAGCCGGTGATCACGCCGTCGGTGTAGGGCCGGTCGTCCAGTCCGGCCTCGTGGGCCCGGTGCCGGGCCAGCATGTCGAGTTCGTGGAACGAGCCGTCGTCGAGCAGGTAGTCGAGGCGCTCGCGGGCCAGCATCTTGCCCTTGTCGTGCTGGCGCTGCACGGCCCGCTCGGGTCCGGCCGACAGCGCCTCGGTCTTGCGCGCCCTGAGATCCTCGAGCTTGTCGTGCATTGAGGCGTCGGCCACGACGCTCAAGGCTACCGGCGGGGCCAACCGCAAACGAGTGCCGACTGGGACGCACGGCTGTGGGTTGCACACTGAGACAGTGCGAGCAGGACTATAGAAACATTATACTTCAGCAATTGACACAACATTTACTAATGAGATAGCTTCAACGGGAGCTTCGCTGCCGGGCATCAGCGGCAGCCACCCCAATGCGTATCTCCGAGCGCCGCCATTCAGGCCGCGGGTCCCCAGCGAGGCCCCATGACCGCACCAGCCCACAGCACCGCCGCGGAGGTCGCTCCCGCAATGCCCGGCACCGCCGATCCGCAGAACCCCGCCGCAAGCGCCGTCGATACACCCGCGCGGGCCGCGCCGCCAACGCGCACTGCGGCCGGGATCGGACGGCGGGCCTGGGAGCAGTTCGCCGACAATCCCCTGCAAGCCCTGTTCGGCACGGCCATAGTGGCCCTGCTGATCTTCAACTTCACGACCCTCAACGCCAGGATCGACGACACCAACGCCAGAATCACCCGCCTCGAAGACCGAGTCACCCGGCTCGAAGAGAAGATCGACGCCCGGTTCGCGGCGCTCGAGGAGGATGTGACCGAGATCAACCTCAAGCTCACTGCCCTGATCGCCGCCCTCGACCGCACCGANGGCCGGCTCATCGACCGCACCCCGATCCCTGATCCCGCCAACGTTCCGTCGGGTTAGGCGCCGCGGCCGGCAAGCGGCCCGTCCTCGGTCGCGCGATGCGAGGTCGTTCAGAATGTGGCTTTGCTGGCGGGGGAGCACCTCCGCTACTGGTCGCAGCTCGACGATGATCCCGAGGGCCTCACGGATCGGCGCTCGAACGAGCGGTGGAGCGAGCGAAATCCCGGGTTGCCGCCGTCTCCGACTCGGGCATCGAGCCGTAGCCTACGACGATGGCCGGGCAGGACCCGAACGACCTCGACGGGGCGCCGCCGAAGCGCCAGATGATGGCCGAGCCCGGAGCTCCCTACCTGGAACCGGCGAGATTGGTTCGCTGACGCTGCGCAACCGGCTGGTTCGAGCGTCGACCTCCGAGACGATGGCCGCGCCCGACGGCGCGGATCAGGACTGACGCGGACGCGCGTCTCGTAGCCTCTCTGCGTGTCGCAGAACTCGAACGAATTCGAGGGAGCTCCGTCGGCTCGGACCAGGGTGCGGCGGGGGGCGCCCCGGGCTCGCTACGGGCACGATGAGATTCTCGCGATCCTCGACGCCGGGATGATCGCTCATGTGGGGGTGACCACACCCGACGGACCGCTGGTTCTGCCCATGGCCTACGGTCACGACGGCGATCGGCTCTACCTGCACGGCGCGGCCGCCAACCACCTGCTCGGTACCGGCGAAGGCCATGAAGTGTGCGTCACCGTCACCCATCTCGACGGGCTGGTGATGGCCCGCACGCCGTTCCACAACTCGATGAACTACCGGTCGGTGGTGGTTCGGGGCCGGGCCACCCGCATCGACGACGAGCCGGGCAAGCGCCGAGCGCTCAAGCTCGTGACCGACCATGTCGTGGCCAACTGGGACTCGGTCCGCCCTCCGTCGCAATCGGATCTGCGCAAGACGCTGGTGCTGGAGATGCTGTTGGAGGAGGCGTCGGCCAAGGTCCGCGCCGGAGACCCGGTCGACGAGCCCGACGACATCGCCGGTCCGTGGTGGGCCGGCGTGGTGCCGATCACCACCCGCTTCGAGACGCCGATCGCGTCGGCCGACCTAGCCGGCGACAGTCAGCCTCCGGTGCCGATAGCGGCTGTAGCCGGCCAGACTCCCGACGAGCGCGCCCGACCCCACCGAGGCTGAGCCGCATTGCCGGCGCCAGCCGGCACCCTGCCGGAGAGACAGGCCGCGTCCGATCAGTAGTCGTCGTCGTAATCGTCGTCGTAGTCGTCGTCATAATCGTCGTCATGTCGTCGTAGTCGTCGTCGAAATAGGGCTCGTACTCCTCGGAGGTGGCGTAGTCATCGTCGTCGAGGATCAGGCTGGGATCCACGAGTGACTCGGGCGGCGGAGCCTCGACGCTGATGCCCGCATCGAAGTCGAAGAACTCGACTGTGATCAGGCTCGAGGGGATCACATCGTCGGGACCGGCCAGGCCCGCGAACATCGAGGCCAGGTCGTAGGCCAGGCGCCGGGTCAGGTTGTCGTCGTCGATCCAGACCTCCACCTCGAATCCGGTGTCGAGCATGGCGAAGAACTCCTCGAGGCCCTCGGCGAAGGGATCTGTGGAGCCGTCATCGAAGAACTCGCCTTCGGAGGTTCCGGCGTCATCCTCACCGAAGACCTGGCCCAGGGCCTCACCCATCAGGTCCATGAGCGACACCTGGAAGCGCACCCGTGTGGCCTCGGTACCCCGCAAGTCCTCGCGGCCGACGATCTCCGGGTCGCGGGCGCCCTCCAGGAGAGTGCCGATGTCGCCCAGCGGATCGCACTCAGCGAGGAGAGCCTCGGCCGACTGGGGAAAGACGCACATCAGCCCTCCGCCCGATGCCATGGCGTCGCCGAGAAGGTCGCCGGTCGAGAGGGGCTCGGCTATGTACCAGGCCTCATCGACGCCCAATTCTGCGAGGGTCTCGGCCGGCACTGGGGGTCGCGCGTAGATCACTCCGCCCACGTACCGGAACTCGGCGTCGGCACCCGCGGGGAACTCCGGGTCGACTCCCGGCGGGAGCTCGATCATCGCCGCGAGGTCGCCCTCGGCGTCGGACTCGAAGCTCGTCGACAGGCCGAAGCCCGGTGCTAGGTCCAAGGTCGCCTCACCCCGCACCGAGCGGCCGTCGAGCTGCGTGGCGGCCGACGACAGGAGAGTTGCGGCGTCGGCGGGCGCGGCTGCTTCGCCGTCATCGGTCGATCCGGCGCCGTCCGGCTCGACCGAGCCCGACGTGGAATCGCCGGCATCCGAACCCGCCTCGGTGCCGCTCGACTCGGTGCCGTCCGCCTCCGACGAACCGTCCGACCCGCTGGCCGCAGTGGTGGGCGTCTCGGCCTGATCCTGGGACTCGTCGAGAGTGCCGGCCTCGCCGCCGCCGTCACCACAAGCCGCGGCCAGCAGCGCTGCCGCCGCCAGCGCGCCGGCCATTCGCAATCGGAGCATTCTCGCCTCCCCAGGGTGAGACACCCGTGTGTCTCCGACACTACAGACGCACACTCGGCTGCCCGCGCTTCCGAGATCTTGCCCAGTGTGATCTTGCCCAGTGTTCACCGAATGTCCCCCTGCTCGGCGTGAGCGAGGTAGCCGCCGCCCCGACGGGCTGATTGCATACAGGGATGGCCAACAACAGGAACTACGACAAGGTGGTGTCGGGGCAGGCCTGGGGAGAGTTTCAGGGTGATCAACATCAACGGCTGACTCTTCGGAACTGGCAGCAGAATGCACCCATACCGTGCAAGACGCTGCCAATTCGCGGCCTAGGCCAACCCC
>JAGWAO010000005.1:25890-30955 GCA_021296315.1 Acidimicrobiia bacterium
TCTAGTCCAGGAACTTGAAGGCGGCCCGCATCTCGGCCACGAACAGCTCGGGCTGCTCGAACGCCGCGAAGTGACCGCCCACCTCGGGCTCGTTCCAGTACCTGATGTCCGTGTAGCGCTTCTCAGCCCATCGGCGGCTGGCCCGGAAGACCTCGTTGGGGAAGATGCTGCACGCCGTGGGAATCTCCACCTGGCCGTCGGCGAAGCTGCCGAAGCTCTCCCAGTACAGACGGCCCGAGGAGGCCCCGGTGGCCGTGAACCAGTACAGCGACACGTTGTCCAGCAGCGCGTCGCGGCTGAAGTAGTCCTCGGGGTGGGCGCTGCGGTCGCTCCACGACCAGAACTTCTCGAGAATCCAACCGGCGAGGCCCGCGGGCGAGTCCACCAGGCTGTATCCGATTGTCTGGGGCCGGCTCGACTGCTGCTTGGAGTAGCCCGAGTCCCACTTGTCGTAGTAGCTCATCGACTCCAGCGCGGCCTGCTCCTTGGCCGTCAGGTCGGCCATCGACTCCTTGCTCGGCCCGGCCACCGGCATGTTGGTGTGGATCGCCCGGCACCGCCCGAGGTCCTGCATCCCGATGTGGGTGGTGACCACCGATCCCCAGTCGCCGCCCTGGGCCACGTAGCTGTCGTAGCCGAGGCGGCCCATCAGCTCGTCCCACATGGTGGCGATGCGCTCCACGCCGGTGCCGGGGGCCGAGGGCTTGGCGCTGAACCCGTAGCCGGGCAGCGACGGCAGCACCAGATGGAAGGCGTCGGACTCTCCCCCGCCGTGTGAGGTCGGATCGACGAGCGGGTCGATGGTCTGGGTGAACTCCAGCACCGAGCCGGGCCAGCCGTGGGTGACGATCATTGGTAGGGCGCCGTCGTGGGCAGAGCGGATGTGCTGGAAGTGGATGTCGAGGCCGTCGATGGTGGTGATGAAGTTGGGCCGGGAGTTGATGGCGGCCTCGCAGCGCCGCCAGTCGTAGTCGCTGGCCCAGTACTCGCACACTTCCCTCAGGTACGCCAGAGGGATCCCTTGGGACCAGTCGTCGACGACCTCGGCCTCCGGCCAGCGGGTGCGGGTCAGGCGACCGCGCAGATCGTCGATCTCTGCGTCGTCGACCGCAACGGTGAACGGGCGAATCTCTGTGCTCATGACGGGCATGGTAGGCAGCGGCGCGGCGGCTAAGGACCGGGCGCTCGTTCTCGACGTAGTTGTGCCAGCCTGGAGCACACAACTACGTCAAGAACGGCAACATAGGCTCGGTGCCGTGGACCTGCCCGTGATGCCGCCGGTGAAGCCGATGCTGGCCAAGGCAGTCAGCGGGATCCCCGACGGCGACCTGGCGTTCGAGCCGAAGTGGGACGGCTTCCGCTGCATCGTGTTCCGCGACGGCGACGAGGTGGAGTTGGGCAGCCGCAACGAGCGGCCCCTCACCCGCTACTTCCCCGAACTGATCGAACCGCTCAAGGCTGGGCTGCCGCCCCGGGCGGTGGTCGACGGCGAGATCATCGTGCCCGTGAACGATCGTCTGGGCTTCGACGCCCTGCAGCAGCGGATCCATCCGGCTGAGAGCCGGATCAACCGGCTTGCGGTCGAGACCCCGGCCGAGTTCATCGCCTTCGACGTGCTGGCCGCGGCCGACGCCGACCTCATGGGCGAGCCGTTCCGGGATCGGCGGACGCTGCTGGAGGCGATGGCGGTCGCCTTCGAGGCCCCCGTCCGCCTGGCCCCCTCCACTGTCGACCGGAGCCTCGCCCGCGACTGGTACGAGCGCTTCGAGGGCGCGGGGCTCGACGGCCTCATCGCCAAGCCCCGGAGCGGGATCTACCAGCCCAACAAGCGGACCCAGTTCAAGGTCAAGCACACCCGCACCGTCGATGTGGCCGTGGCCGGCTTCCGGATGCACGTCGACGGCGAGGGCGTCGGCTCGCTGGTGGTTGGCCTGCACGACGACTCCGGCGATCTGCACCACTGCGGGGTGGCGGCCAGCTTCACCGCCCAGCGCCGCCGCGAGCTGCTCGACGAGCTGAGACCCCACGTGATGGACAACCCCCGCGAGCACCCGTGGTCGGAATGGATGGACCCGGCCGCCCACCATGAGGGCGCGGTGATGCCCGGCACGCCCAACCGGTGGTCCGGCCAGCGCCGGCAGCAGCCCTGGGTACCGCTGCGACTCGAACTGGTCGCCGAGGTCAAGTACGAGGCCATGCTCAACGGCCGCTTCCGGGGCACCACCCGCTTCGTGCGCTGGCGCCCGGACCGCACCGTCGAGTCCTGTCGCTTCGACCAGGTCGAGGTTCCCGCCGCGATCGGCCTCAGCGAGGTCCTCTCCGCCTGAGCACCAGCCGCGAACTGGCAGCCCAGGAGACCAAGAAGGGCGTCAACAGCTGCCAATTCAGCCAAGCGAGGCAAACACAACACTCGCCAGCCGCGAACTGGCAGCCCAGGAGGCCAAATGCGGCGTCGACAGCTGCCAATTCTAGGCGGGGGCGAGGTGGTGCGCCCGGGTGGCCAGGCGCTCGGCTCCCAGCTCGGCACAGCGCTCGTCGAGCCCGGGCGAAGGTCCTCGCCACTCCATCTCGTCGATCGTGGCCGACACCGGCGCGCCCAGTTCGACGGTGGCGATCCGGCGGAACAGCAGGGCGTCCTCGAATCCGGCCCGCAGCGCGGCTGCGAGCTTGGCCGCGCCCCGCACCTCCACGTCCCAGTCGGCCGCATCGAATGGGATGGCAGTGATGTGGCCGTACCGGGCCAGCAACGCCGACGCCGACTTCGCCCCCCAGCCGGGCAATCCGGGGAATCCGTCGGCGGAGTCGCCCACCAGGCCCAGATAGTCGGGGATCGATGCAGGAGGCACACCGAACTTGTCCACCACTCCCGCGTGGTCATAGAACACGCGCTGCCGGCGGTCGTACTGCACCACCCGGCCGTCGGCAGTGACACACTGGGCCAGGTCCTTGTCCGGCGTGCAGATCACCACCTGCTCCACACGCGGGTCGCTCGCGGCCACTGCCGCGGCCGACGCCAGCCCATCGTCGGCCTCGTGCTCGATCTGCGGCCATACCGCGAAGCCGGCCAGCTCGAGCAATTCCTCCAACTCCGGGAACTGCGCCTTGAGGTCGGGGTCCACGCCGCTGCCGTCCTTGTAGCCGTCCAGCATCTCGTTGCGGAACGACTCGATCACGTGGTCGGTGGCGATGCCGATGTGGGTGGCGCCATCGGACAGGAGGTCGAGCATCGAGTTGAGCACGCCTCGCTGGGCGCCCCGGCGCGGATCGCGGTTCGACTTGGCGTAGTGGTAGCGGAAGAGCTCGTAGGTGCCGTCGATCAGATGCACCAGCACCGCGCCGACCCCGCTACTCCTCGACCAGCTCGATCAGCGTGCCGAACGACCCCTTGGGGTGGATGAAGGCGATGGTGGTGTTGCGGCTGCCGGGCCTCGGGGCCTCGTCTATGGGCGTGGCCCCGGCCTTCACCATCGCTTCCAGCGCGGCCGCGCAGTCCGGCACCCGGTAGCCCACGTGGTGCAGGCCCTCTCCCCGCTTGTCGAGGAACTTGGCCACGGGCGAGTCGTCACGGGTGGCCGAGATGAGCTGCACGTAGCTCTCGGCCACCGCGAGCAGGGCCTCCTCCACGCCGTCATGCTCCACCACCTCGCGGTGCGCGACCTCTGCTCCCAAGGCTTCCTGATACCAGTCGATCGCAGCGTCGAGATCGCAGACGGCGATGGCCACGTGGTCGATCTCAGTGAGCATCACCGCAGCCTACGGGACTGCTCCGGCTCGATCAGCTCTGTTCGCGCTTTCCGGTCAATATGGGCAGAAAGCGCGAACAGAACGACCGGGCCTCAGGCTCCGTCGAGCGACCGGCGACCCTCCAAGGCCCGGCCCAGGGTGAGCTCGTCGGCGTACTCGAGATCGCCGCCCACCGGCAGGCCGCTGGCGATGCGGGTCACCTGCACTCCAGCGGGCTTGAGGTACTTGTGGACCAGCATTGCCGTCGCCTCACCCTCCAGATTGGGGTTGGTGGCCACGATCACTTCCTCGATGTCCTCGTCGGCCACCCGGGCCAGCAGCTCCTTGATGCGGAGCTGGTCGACGCCGACGCCGTCGATCGGGCTGAACGCTCCCTGAAGCACGTGGTAGCGGCCACCGAACTCGCCGGTGCGCTCCACCGCCACCACGTCCTGGGCGTCCTCCACGACACAGACCAGCCTCGGGTCGCGCTTGGGATCGCGGCAGACCGCGCATTCGCCGCCCTGCTCGGCCAGGTTGAAGCAGCGAGGGCAGTACGACACCCTCTCCTTGGCGTCGGAGATCGCTCGGGCCAGCCGGTTGGCGTCCTCGGCCGGCGACCTCAACAGGTAGAACGCCACTCGCTGAGCCGACTTGGGCCCGATGCCGGGCAGCCGGCCGAGCTGATCGATCAGCTCCTGAACCGCTCCTGAGTAGCTCATGTCGTGCTCTCGTTACGCCTCGCCGCCGGTGTCGTCACCTTCCGGTTCGGGCAGCATCGTGAGTTCCGCGCCGGGGAACGTGGCCTTGATCTTCTGTTCGATGTCGTGAGCGTGGCTGGGGGCCTCGGCCAGGTCATCGAGGTCGGCGAGGTCGAATCCGTCGACGGTTTCCGCTTCCTCCGGTGGCGCGTCGACCGCAGATCCCGACCCAGCCCGATCCGCCTCGACCAAAGATCCCGACCCAGCCCGATCCGCCTCGACCGTGGCGCTGGTGACATGGGCCACGAGGTCCTTCCAGAGGGCTCGAAGCTGGACGGGCTCTCGCCGGCGTTCCTGGTCAGGTTCGAGGTCCACTGCTCGAGCCACCACGAACGACCGGTCCAGACCCAGGTGTCGGCCGGCCCAATCCACTACCTCGGTGGGCGTCTTGGGCTGCATCTCCGCCAGGTCGGGCACCGGCACGGGCGGTGGCGGGGCGGCGGGGCTGGACGCCGGCGCCGGCGATGGAGCCGCTCCGGCTGCGTCCTTTCGAGCCGCCGCGGACCGATGCTCCGACAGGGTCCTGCGTACTGCCTCGGCGGGACGGCCGGCGATGGCCGACCTGGCCGCGGGGGCCGATG
>JAGWAO010000005.1:31019-38386 GCA_021296315.1 Acidimicrobiia bacterium
CGCCGGCGCGCGATTCGCCGGAGCCGGGGACGGGGTCGCCGGCGCGCGATTCGCTGGAGCCGGGGACGGGGGCGCCGGGGGCGCAGGCGGTGGCGAGGGCGCCGATCCGGAAGCGGCAGGAACCGGCGCGCCGTCCAGACGGGCTTCCAGTTGCCGGATCCGCTGGGCCAGCGCTTCTAGGGACCGATCCTCGTCCGGGTGGCAGAGCCGCATCAGCGCCACCTCCATGTCGATCCTCGGGTCCGGCGCCTGACGCATGTCGATGAGGGCCCGGCCCAGCGTCTCCAGCGCCCTCGTGATGGCGGCCGGCGCCATGCGGTCGGCGAGATCGGCGGCTCTGGCCCGCTCGTGCTCCGACATGCGGGGCGGCGGATCGCCCATCGCCGTGAGGAAGGCATCGCGCAGCCCGGCCAGCGCCATCTCGCCGATCGTGCGGGGATCCCGCCCCCGGCCCACGGCGTCGCCCACCGCCGAGAGCGCGGCGGCGCGGTCTCCCTCGGCCAGCGCGTTGAGAATGGCGTCGGTCGAGGAGTCGAGCTCGGTGGTTCCACCGCCGGCAACGATCCGCTCCAGCGTGGTCAGGCTGTCGCGCACCGATCCGCCGCCGGCGGCCACCGCATGGTCGATGGCCTCGCTGTCCAAGTCCAACTCGGCGTCGGCGACGACGTGGCGGAGATGGTCGGACATGACCTCCGCGCCGATCAGGCCCAGCTCGAACACCTGGCAGCGGCTCCGGATGGTGTGCACCACCTTGTGGGGCTCGGTGGTGGCCAACACCCACGTCACATGGTCGGGCGGCTCCTCCAGAGTCTTGAGCAGCGCGTTCTCGGCCCCGGCGGTGAGCATGTGGACCTCGTCGAGCAGGTACACCTTGGCCCGGCCCGGCGACGTAAGGTTGACCCGCTCGAGGAGACCCCGCATGTCGTCGACCTTGTTGTTGGAGGCGGCGTCGAGCTCCTGAAGATCGAACGAGCGGCCCGCCTGGATCGACAGGCAGGACTCGCAAACACAGCACGGCTCGCCGTCGTCGCCGAGGTCGGTGCAGTTCAGTGCCTTGGCCAGCACCCGGGCGGTGGAGGTCTTGCCGCTGCCGCGGGGGCCGTGCAGCAGGTAGGCGTGGCCGACCTTGCCGGTGCGAACGGCCGTCTGGAGGGCCCGCACGACATGGTCCTGGCCCTTGATCTCGGAGAACTTCTGGGGCCGGTAGCGACGGTAGAGGGACTGGTAGGCCACCAACCTGGACTCTAGACGTGGACTCTGACAGCCCGCGGTTCAAGATCGCCCGATTGCGGCCTCAATGTCATTGGCATGCCGACGCCTGCTCCCGGGAGTGACGGCCAGGCTGTCTGCGGCACCCGGGAGGATCTGCTGAGAGCTGCTGCCTTCCGGCCCTGACCCGGTTCACAGGCACCCGTTGCACAGGACCCGGCCGTCACACCCCGAAGCGGGCGCTAACGCCGCACACGATACCCTCGCGGGTCCGGACCCGCTGCTCGGGGCTGGGGCTCGCTGGTCCCGGCTCGATTGCAGGGATCGGGGAGGGTTGCCAGAGCGGCCGAATGGGCACGCTTGGAAAGCGTGTGAGGCGAGAGCCTCCATGGGTTCAAACGCATTGTGATGTGTCAAGACAATCGCAAGGGCTTGAACCAGATCCAGCCTTCGCGCCTCGCCCGGTCGATCTCCTCGCTTGTGGGCTTGACGACGTTGCCCTCTGCGAAGTCGACACCGGCGATCACGCAAACCGCGGCATCAAGCAGGTCGTGGCGGGCGACCATCTCATTGCGAGCCGCCTCACCGAGTTCGACGACGTCGGCGAGCCCATCCATCAACTTGCGGCGTTCGTTCGTGCTCTTCTTGTAGCTCAGACTCGGCAAGAGGCCGTACGCGATCAACGTTGCGGCGGGATACACCTCAATGGCGCTGACGCCCGTCGCGTGGCCCGGCGACCACGCCAACGGCATCGCAAGCCCGGTGGCCTCCCGCAGTGATTCGAGGAATCGCAACGCGGCGTGAGTCGCCCTCGCAATCTTGTCAGCACCGACATCCAGCGGCTGCTTATTCAGCTTCTCCTTGACCACGTCATCGGTCCGGCGCCGGAACATCTCATTGGCCGTGAATCGTGGAGCCCGTCCGGCGAAGTGCGCAGGCAGCGTCTCTGCTAACGCTTGCGGCCAGCCCAGCGGCGCGTCGAGGGCAAGCAGGGTGGAGCTGGATTCTGCCTTCTCGATCAAGTCGGCCGTGTGCTCAACGAGTCCGTCCCAGCTCATCGGCTTGCCCGAATAGACCATCTCTACACGGGTGGCGCCCTGGGAACGACGCCCTAGCGCGATCCCGACATTCTCGGGCTGGGCAGCGCAGTCGATGCCGATGACCGTGAGGGGGCCAGCTGCCTGGTCGGTAGTCATGCGCGACGGTTCGTCAGAGGGTTCGGCGGCTCGCCTGGCGGGCTGGGTTAGACGGGGCCGTAGTCGAGGACCGACGACCGTCCTGCGATGGCTACGACCCGCACGAGCAACGACTTGCCGTCTGCGTCCGTCAAGTGCAGATCCTCCTCCCCCGGGACGAAGGAGACCGGCTGCTGCTGTCCGCCGTTGATGGCGATGTTGGAGGCATAGAGGTACGTCCTGTGGCTGGTGTCGAGAAGAACGCCGCCCCGGGCATTCGCGAAGGCGGCGATCTCGTCAGCCCAGCCATCGCGCTGGTGCCGCGCCGGGTCACTGTTGCGAAGATCAACGCTCTTGAATTCCCAAGCGCTGTCCTCGCCGAGGCGAAACTGGCGCCGAATCTCGTCGTCGGTGTACGCCATCGTCATCCTGCCCTCGCGAGCGACCGCATCGGTATCTGCCACGCTACCCCGGGACGGCAGCCGGCAACCTCGTCACCGCAGGCTGAGCACGCAACAGCAATCACGACCGACACCACCGAGAAACTCCACCGTGATCTTGTCATTGCGATGTCCATGATCCACTTTCGCCCAACCGTGAGCACGAAGCGGGAACGCTCCCTGCACTACCTACGATGCCCGAGACAGGTCACTTGTTGCAGTCCATGCCGACAGGAAGTCCGGCGCCACGTATGCCCTCTGGGCAACGGCCGATGTCCGCTCCAGACGGATTCGTGCGACTCAGTGTGGGGCGGTGGGAGGTAGAGGCCATTCGCGAAGTACCGCGCTTGCGGTGCCGGACCGTAGCGGCGGCGATACCCGGATGGCGGTGCCAGCAACCGCTCCGCCGCTTCCTGCAACATGTGGCGGGCGCTTCCTGCAACATGTGGCGGGTCTGGAGCATCGTAGATAGTAGTGGGAAAGCACTCGAGTCCCGATGGGGACGGCTGGGCCGCTAACGGCGCCGACTTGGAGAGCCTGTTCGTGGCGGAGCGGGTGCCCATGGTGAGGCTGGCCAGCTTGATGGTGGGCTCGCGGGCTATCGCCGAGGAGGTCGTGCAGGACGCTTTCGCCGCCGTGAGCGAGCGATGGGACGGAATCGACCGGCCGGGCGCGTATTTGAGAAGGGTTGTGGTCAACGGGTGCGCGCAAGAACTGCGCCGGCGCTCGGTCGAAGACCGACACTCGCCAGTACGCCTAGCGATCCCCGATGAGATTCCGGAGCGGCTGATCGAGTTGCGCAGCGCTCTGGACCGCCTCAGCGACCGCCAGCGGATTGTGGTGGTGCTGCGCTACTTCGTCGACATGCCCGACGACGAGATCGCGCGGACGTTGGACGTGAAGCCCTCAACGGTGCGCTCGCTGGCCCACCGGGCTCTGGCTGCGCTTCGAAGGGAGTTGCGATGAGCTGGCTTGAGGATCGCCTTCGTCGAGATCTGCCCGAGCTCGCGGATGTGCTGATGGAAGACCAGGCCGCTCAGCCGGAAGAGGCCGCGGCCACGGTCGACGACAGCCCCGCCCTGATAGTGGAAGTCGGCGCCCGACCCGCGCCCAGGAGGCGCAGATGGCCCGTTGTGGTGGCGGTGGCCGCGACGGTGGCGGCCGTAGCGGGCGTCGCGGCGTTGCTCATCAGCGGGTCCGACAGCTCAGAGGTCGCCACCACCGAGGTCCCTGTAGTCCAGCCCGACCCCGAGGCCCGGGATGGGACCGCTGAGCCTGGGGCGCCCGAGACACCGACAGACCCGATAGAGGTCCCGGACGGGGCACCGGCAGCGCCTGTCGACCAGATCGAAGCCCCGGATGGAGAACCCGCCGCACCTGGGGACGAGATCGACGCCCCAAGCGAGCAACCTCGAGATCCGGCGGAAGCGCCCGAGGAGGTCTCGCCGGATTCCGTTCCCCCAGCCGAGGACGACAGCCCCGGGGTCACCTACCAAGCCATCTCTGCCAGTAACAGCCATGGCTGCGCCATAGCTGCCGGCGGGCACCTCGTCTGCTGGGGTAGCAACAACTTCGGGCAGGCTGATCCCCCCGAGGGCACCTACCAGGCCGTCGCCGCCGGCGGGGAACACAGTTGCGCCATCGCGACCGGCGGAACCCTCGTCTGCTGGGGACACAACGACGCCGGACAGGCTGACGCCCCGGCCGGCGACTACCAGGCCGTCGCCGCCGGCGCGGGCCACAATTGCGCCATTGCGGCCGGCGGAAGCCTCGTCTGCTGGGGGGAGGACGTCTACGGCCAGGCCGACGCGCCCGAGGGCACCTACCACGCCGTCGCCGTCGGCGAACGCCACAGCTGCGCCATAGCAACCGACGGCACCCTCACCTGCTGGGGGAACAACTCCCAAGGGGAGACGGATGCCCCGGCCGGCACCTACAGAGAGGTGTCCGCCGGCTGGGAGAGCAGCTGTGCGATCGCAACCGATGGCGCAATCGTGTGTTGGGGAGCCAATTACGCGGGACAGACCGACGCGCCCGCAGGGGCATACCAGGCGATCGCCGCGGGCGTGTCCCACTACTGCGCTGTGGCTGCCGGCGGCACGATCACCTGCTGGGGAAGCAACAGCTTCGGGGAGCTCAATGCTCCGGACGGCACGTATCGGGCTGTCGCCTCGGGGTCGGGCCACAGTTGCGCGCTGGCAGCGGGCGGTGCGATCAGCTGTTGGGGAAGCAACATCTCCCGGTTGGCCGAGGCGCCGCCAGGCACCTACCAAGCCGCCGCGCCCGGCTGGCACCACAACTGCGCCATAACGACCGGCGGTACCATCGCCTGCTGGGGGAACAACGACTTCGGGCAGGCCGAAGCCCCGGAGGGCACCTTCATGGACCTTTCCGTCGGCTCGCTTCACAACTGTGCGGTCGAGACCAGCGGCGCTATTGCGTGCTGGGGGGACGACCACTCCGTCGGGCGCACCGACTCCCCTCCGGGCACCTATAGAGCTGTCTCGACCGGCGAGGTCCACAACTGCGCAATAGCGACCGACGGCACCATCGCGTGCTGGGGCGACAACAGTCGCGGGCAGACCGATGCTCCCGCGGGCACCTACCAGTACGTTGCCGCCGGGGAGTACCACAACTGCGCAATAGCGACCGACGGCACCATTGGCTGCTGGGGAAGCAACGGCTACGGGCAGGCCGAACCGCCGGCGGGCACCTACCAGTACGTTGCCGCCGGCGGGCACCACAACTGCGCAATAGCGACCGACGGCACCATTGGCTGCTGGGGGTACAACGAGTTCGGACAGGCCGGCGCGCCCGCGGGCACCTACCGGGCCATCGCCACCGGCCTCTACCACACCTGCGCCATCACAACCGACGACACCATCACCTGCTGGGGACGTACTGGATTCTGGATCGACAACGCCCCGGAGGGCAGCTACAAGTCCATCGCCACGGGCACTTACCACACCTGCGCCATCACAACTGACGACACCATCGTCTGCGGGGGCTCGAAAGAGCCGCCGGCGGGCCTCCACTGGGAAGCGTCATGAGAGGGTCGCCGTTGAGGCGTACGGCCGCGGCACTGGGGGCGATTGCTCTGGTGTGTACTGCCTGCGGCGGCGAGACCGCCCCACCAGCAATCGAGGAGGCGCCGACCGCCACAGCGACTGAGCCGCCCACCACGGATCAAGCCCAGGCCACGACGACGGACAAGGCTCAGATCACGACGCCTCCAGAAGAGACCGAGGCTTCGAGTGACGGGCCTCAAGCCCCGGCCGAGGCCCCGGACACCGAAACACCAACACTGGCTGAGACTCCGGCTGAGCAAGCACCGTCGGGCACCGAGATCAGGGCGAAGGACGGCCGTCCCGACCACACCTACAAGGCCGTCGCCGTCGGCGAGTACCACAGCTGCGCCATCGCAGCCGACGACACCATCGTCTGCTGGGGGCAGAACAACCTCTGGCAGGCCGAGGCGCCGGCGGGAACCTACAAGGCCGTCGCCGTCGGCGGGCACCACAGTTGCGCCATCGCAGCCGACGACACCATCGTCTGCTGGGGGGACAACGTCTCGGGGCAGGCCGAGGCGCCGGTGGGCAACTATAAGGCCGTCGCCGCGGGCAATAGCCACAGCTGCGCCATCGCAGCCGACGACACCGTCGTGTGCTGGGGCAGCGACTCCCAGGAGAAGACTGAGGCGCCGGCGGGCACCTACAAGGCCGTCGCCGCGGGCGGGCTGCACAGCTGCGCTATCGCAGCCGACGACACCATCGCGTGCTGGGGATGGAACGTTGCGTTCCCCGACACTCCGGCGGGCACCTTCAAGGCTCTCACCGCCAGCGGGCTGCACAGCTGCGCTATCGCAGCCGACGACACCATCGCGTGCTGGGGGCCGGCCGAAGGGATGGGACCAGTGCCGGCGGGCACCTACAAGGCCGTGGCCACCGGGGGGTTACACAGTTGTGCGATCGCGACCGACGACACCGTCGTCTGCTGGGGGTACAACGAGTTCGGGCAGGCCGATGCGCCCGCCGGCACCTTCACGGCGGTCAGCGCTGGAGAGCTGCGCAGTTGCGCGATCGCTACCTACGGCACCATCACGTGTTGGGGATCTCCCGACATCGGAATCGGGCCCCCGCCGGAGGGCACCTACAGGACGATCACGGGCAGTTCGTCCCATAGCTGTGCGATCGCAATCGACGGCACCATCGCCTGCTGGGGGAACAACGACTTCGGCCAGACCAATGCGCCGGCCGGCACCTACACCTCGGTCACGGCCGGTACGTTCCACAACTGCGCGATCGCAGCCGACGGCACCATCGCCTGCTGGGGGAACAACGACTTCGACCGAAGCGATGCGCCGGAGGGCACCTACACCTCGGTCACGGCCGGTACGTTCCACAGCTGCGCGATCGCAGCCGACGGCACCATCGCCTGCTGGGGCATCGACGAGCACGGGCAAAGCGACGCTCCGGCGGGCACCTACAAGACCCTGTCCGCGGGGCTTCTGCACAGCTGCGCGATCGCTGCCGAGGGCACCATC
>JAGWAO010000005.1:38560-42914 GCA_021296315.1 Acidimicrobiia bacterium
GCGATCGCTGCCGAGGGCACCATCGCCTGCTGGGGGAACAACGATCTCGGGCAAACCGACGCTCCGGCGGGCACCTACAGGTCTGTGGCCGTGGGTTACGGATACAGCTGCGCGATCGCAACCGACGACACCATCGCTTGCTGGGGCTCGGTAGCACCACCGCCAGGCGTTCGCGCAGCGTGACCGATCTGGTGGGTCCAGATGTTGCCTACACCGCCACATCGTCCAGCTCGGCGGTGACTACAGCACGTACATCGAATTGGCGCATCGCGACGCCGACAACGATGTCCCGATGGTGATATTCACGGGGGCGCCGTCGCCATACATCACCGTGCTGCGGCCGGGCGACAACGTGTACTGGATGGGGGTTGCCAACATCCTCGACGACTCCAACCCCGCAGGCTTCGAGGGCGGCGAGGAGCACGACCAGCGAGGCCCCGACGGTACCGGCGGCTACGCGGCCATCGGAGCGGACCGGTGCCCTTCAGCTGCCGAACAGCCCGACGGCCGATGTCCCATCGGCTGGCTCGCGGCCCACATTCTGGTCACGGCCAACAATGAGTTCCTGGAGGCCAACCCCGCGGCACGAGCACTCTTCGAGGCCGTGAGGCTCACACCCCTCGACGTCTCGCTGGCTGAGGTGGCTCAGCGCGAACACGGGGCCAACCCCGACGACCTGGCCGCCCAATGGGTAACCGACAACCGAAACCTGGTCGACCAATGGCTCGCGGCAGCGCGCGCCGCCGGATGACGCAACTGCTGCCGAGTTGACTCCTGGCGGGCCGCATCGTGGCGAACGTCATCACACCGGGCACGCGCGCCGCTACGGTGCCGGGATGGACGCGGCACCGCTGGACGGCCGCGACGAACCCGGAAACCACGACGAGCATGAGCGTTCATGGCGGGCCGCGGCGGGCCTCGTCGGGGTGCTGGCCGGCCTGACCGCGGTCGTGTGGATTCTGAGCCTCACCACCGGCGACGGCAACGACATCGCAGGCCGCGACGCCGACCCGGTGGACCAGGAACGATTCGAGGCGCCGACCACGACCAGCCCGCCGCCAGAGACCGAGGCCAGCCCCGAGGTCGTCTCAGAGGACGGCCAGCCCGAAGGCGCTGCTCCTGCCGAGCCGTTCAGCGAGATGGAGGGTCGGCTGATGTACCTGAGCGGCCGCCATGTGGCCCTGGTGGACCTGGCGACGGGAGCCGTGCAACGAGTACCAATCGAGCCATCGGGGTCACGTCTCGAACTCGCCGCCCTGGAGCTGCTCACCGACGGCGAGCGAACGGTCGGCCTGTCCTGGCCAGGCGGTGAACTGTCCGCTCTACTCGTAGCCTCCGGCGCGGAGCTGGTGCCTTCGACTCATCCGCTCGTCGACTTCTGGGTGATCAGCCGCCCCGACGGGCCCGGCGGCGCCATCTGGATGAATGCCTGGCAGGACTACGGCGTCCTCACCGGCGGGTTGCAGGCCCCTCCGGGCTCCGAGGTGGTGGTGGTTGGCAACGCGGGTGTCCTGGTGACTCCGCCGGTGGGAAGGACATACCGCCCGACCTTCGCGGGCTTCGAGGTCGTGAGCGAGCACCGGCTCCTGGCCGCCAGCGACCAGCTGCGAGTGGAGCAGCGCTGCGACGAGCAGCTCTCGTGCACGGTGGTGGTCGTGGACGCCGCCACCGACCGGGCTACGGAGCTGCCCGAGGACTTCGTGGCCGAGCTGGCCGGCATCTCCGTGTCACCCGACGGTCGCTGGCTGCTCAACGACACCAGCCCGGCGTGGCTCTTCGACCGGCAGACCGGGCAGCTGCGCCTGCTGGACGGGGGCGGCTACGGCCGGCCGCGGTGGTCCGGCGACTCGACCTCGGTGGCCTGGCTGACCTCGGACCGCACGCCGACGCTGGTGGTCGCCCGGCTCGAGCCGCCCGAGGAGGGCCAGGACTGGTTCGCGGTCGAACTGGCCGGGCTGGGCGCAGACCCCACGCCGGGTTCGTCGTTCCTGCTCGACGCGACCGTCACGGAGCCCGCCAGCGGGTAACGCCATGTCGCGACGAGGTGTCTCGTTTCCCGCTCTTGTTCGCTGCGCTCACGGGCCGCTCGGGCCGCGGCCTCGCTCAGCGCTCGTGAGGTGCTCCGTCAGCTGCGGCACATCCGCTCGGCCTCTCAGCCCTACGTGAGCTCGGCCACGCCGAATACCACACCGAAGCGCACGCACCAGATCGCCACCGTGGAGTAGTGGTCCAGGTCGAGCCCGACGGGAATCTCGTAGTTCTGCGAGCCGACGTTGCCCTTGAGGTCGCCGAGGTCGACGAAGTCGTTGTCGAACTCGCCGGCCGGCGCGCCCGGCGGGGCAGCCGACAGGTACACGTTCAGGTCGGGGCCATTGTCGGTGCGGAAGTCCTCGAATCGCAGGAAGCGCTGCCCGCTGCCGTCGCCGAGCACCAGGGCGCTGCCCTCGGTGGGGTGGGAGCGGTCGATGAACGACCCGGACGCCTCCACGATGATCTGGGGCTCGGCCGGTTGAGGCTGGGTCTCGGCGGGCTGGGTCTCGGCGGGCTGGGTCTGGGCGGGCTGGGTCTCCTCGGTGGGCTCACCGACGTCCGGTTCATCCTGGGGATCAGCAGGTGCAGATTCGGCAGGCGCAGCCGGCTCGGGCGCCTCGACTCCGGGTTCGGGGACCTGGGACGTCACCGGCCCGGGCATGTCGGGCATGGGCTCGTCGACCTCTTCGACCATGGGCATGTCGTCGTCGGCCATGGCATCGTTCATGGCCTCGGCCATCTCCTCGGTCGTCTCGTCGCCCTCGATGCCCGACGGGGCCGGGCCGGCGGTGAAGAACGGGAGCGCCTCGTCCACCTCGTCGTCTTGGAAGTACGTCTGGAAGGCGAAGAAGCCGAACACCAGCCAGGCTCCCACCCCTGCCAGCACAACTCCAGCCGGGAGGGCCCAGCGCCAGTGCCGTCGAATCCAGGATCTCATCACCCCAGTATCGCCGCTCGAGGCTGAACATTTCAGGGTTTGCACTCTCCACCGCAGAGCCGGGGATCTGCCGATCCCCTCATCCGGGTAGTTTCGTGCCGGTGAGCACGCAAGCGGTGTGGCTGAACGGACGCATGGTCGAGCCCGGCGGTCCCCACCTGCGCGCCGACGACCACGGAGTGATCGTGGGCGACGGCGTGTTCGAGACGCTGCTCGTGGTGCGCCGCGGCCAGGGGGCAGCCGCGTTCGCGGTGAGGCGCCATCTTGAGCGACTGCGCCGCTCGGCCCGAGTCCTGCGCTTCGAGTGCCCCTACGGCGACGACGAGCTACGGGCCGCCATCTCCCAGTGCCTGCACGCCGCCCCCGAAGCCGGGATCGTGCGGATCACGGCGACCAGCGGCGGGGGCCCGCTGGGCTCGGGCCGCAGCGGCGCTCGAGGCTCGGCCATAGTGATCGCCGGCAACCGGCCACCCGACTACCCGCCGGGGACTGCGGTAGCGACCATGCCGTTCACCCGCAACGAGCGGGGGGCGATGGCCGGGGTCAAGACCACCTCCTACGCCGAGAACGTGCTGGCCCTCGACATGGCCCGTGAGCGGGGCGCGTCGGAGGCGATCTTCGCCGACACCCAGGGCCGGGTGAGCGAGGGCACCGGGTCGAACATCTTCTGGTCCGACGGCGAGCGGCTGCACACGCCGCCGCTGGACACCGGCTGCCTGGCCGGCGTCACACGGGCACTGCTGCTGGAGCATCTCGACATCGCCGAGACGCACCTGCCGATGGAGGACCTGCCCGGCGTGCCCGAGGCCTTCCTGGCCTCCTCGACCCGCACCGTTCAATCGATCGCCCGCATCGACGGCGCCGAGTTGCCGGTGGTGGACGGCCCGCTGACCTCGAACGCCTGGCAGACGATGGCCGATCTGATCGCCGCCGAGATCGATCCGTGACGGGCGACGAGCTCATGGAGCAGGCCCTGGCCGAGGCCCGGTCCGCCCCCGCGCACGGCGATGTGCCGGTCGGTGCGGTGGTGTGGCTCGACGGCGAGGTGGTCGCTAGCCGCCACAACGAGCGGGAGCGGGCCGGCGATCCCACCGCCCACGCTGAGATGCTGGCCCTGCGGGACGCCGCGACCCAGGTGGGCGGCTGGCGCCTGGACGGGGCGGTGGTAGCCGTAACCCTGGAGCCGTGCCCGATGTGCGCGGGCGCGCTTCAGCAGGCCCGGGTGGGGCGGGTCGTCTACGGTGCCGACGACCCCAAGGCGGGCGCCCTCGGATCGCTCTACAACCTCGGTGCCGACCCGCGGCTCAACCACGAGTTCGAGGTGGTGCCCGGGGTGCGGGCCAGCGAGTGCGCCGCCCTGCTGCAGGAGTTCTTCTCGGACCTGCG
>JAGWAO010000005.1:43111-44480 GCA_021296315.1 Acidimicrobiia bacterium
CCAGAGCGGACGAATGGGGCGGCCTCGAAAGCCGTTGTGGCCTCCGGGTCACCATGGGTTCGAATCCCATACTCTCCGCAGAGACCTGCGCCATGAATGCGTGACGTCTCCCCTTTGGGCGATGCCTCCTAGGTCAGGGGGGATGCTCACTACAGTCCCAGCACGGCTCGGAGGCCGTCGTCGATGGCATCGGCGAGGGCGCGGGGCAGCTGTCCCACATAGTCCGTCAGCCAGGACCGGTCGATCAACTCCAGCCCGAGCGGCACCGCGACAGAGTCCTTGGGCAGACCCGTCGCCGCTGACTCGAGCAGCACGTTGCCGGCGAGGCCGGCTCTGTCGAGGTTCGAGGTCAGCGGCACGACATGGGTCTGCCAAACCTCAACCCCGAGGACATCGTGGGACGACACGACAACACACGGTCGACGCCTGTCGAAGTTGATCCAGTACACCGCGCCGCGCGCTACCACGGCGCAGATCGCTCCATCCGCTCAGCTACGGCGAGTGCGTTCCGCTCGGTCGACGTTTCGCCGGCTGCGAGCGCGGCATCGGCCACAAGCTGTTGGGCGAAGGTTGTCGTCGTCTGAGCCGAGTGGCGGCGAAGCTGATCGGTCACCCACCTCGAGAAGGGAACGCCGAGGCCGTCGATGATCGGCACAACATCGTCGGGCACGCTGATCGTCTTATTTGGCACGTACGTATTATACATACTGCTCCTTGCCGGCACCGTCGGCTTCTTGGCGAGTCCGCTTCGCGGCGCGGCGAACAACTGCTGGCATGCCCTCAGAGACGACATCGACGTCGCCGGTCACCCGGCTGGGCACCCGCAGCGCGATCGCGGCGCCGCCTGCGATCACGATCCGGTCGGGATAGTTGAATCTCGGGCATGTGATCATGACGATTCTCCTGGGTTCTGGCTGCCGTCGAGGACCGGGATCTCCAGGGCGATTCCTGACTAATCCGGTCGGAATAGTCACCAAGCGTCGCTAACCTGTGGACAATCCGCCACTACTGGAGGAATGCCATGGGACTTCGCATCAACGACACAGCACCGGACTTCACCGCCGACACCACCGAGGGAGAGGTCACCTTCCACGAGTGGATCGGCGACGGATGGGCGCTGCTGTTCTCCCACCCGAAGGACTTCACCCCGGTCTGCACCACTGAGCTGGGCGCGGTGGCCGGCCTGAAGTCGGAGTTCGCGGCCCGCAACTGCAAGATCATCGGCATCAGTGTCGACGGCGTGAGCGATCACATCGGCTGGTCGGCCGACATCGAGAAGGCCACCGGCAACGCGGTCAACTACCCGCTGATCGGCGACCCCGGGCTCAACGTGGTGAAGCTCTACGACATGCTCCCGGCCGACGCCGGC
>JAGWAO010000005.1:44513-83113 GCA_021296315.1 Acidimicrobiia bacterium
TCATCGGCCCCGACAAGAAGATCAAGGCCTCCCTCACCTACCCGATGACCACCGGTCGCAACTTCGCCGAGATCCTGCGGCTGCTCGACTCGGTCCAGCTCACCGCCAAGGAGCAGGTGGCCACCCCGGCCAACTGGAACCAGGGCGAGGACGTGATCATCGTCCCCGCAGTCTCCAACGAGGCCGCCGCCGAGAAGTACCCCGACGGCTGGGAGGCTCCCCTGCCCTACCTTCGGGTGGTCCCGCAGCCCGGCGCCTGACCGCCACCCGAACTGTGTGCGGTTCTTGTCCATACTGACCGGCAACCGCACACAGAACCAGCTACACGCCGCCCGCCGGGCTCCTACGCTGCGGCGATGACGCCGACCATCGCCGACATCCGGGCCGCGCCACTGCGACGCCCCGAAGTGCTCGGGCGGCCGCGGGCAAGCACTGCCTCCTGGGATCCGTGGGGGCTGATGCACCCCCTGTCGAACGACCGGGCCTTCGCCGGCCAGGCCGCGCGCTTCGCACCCCCGTGGGGCGAGGTGGTGTGCGTGGCCACCGCCTCCGACGGCACCTTCGGCGTGGGCATGACCAGCCAGGCCGGCCCGATCACACCGGTCATCAACGACTTCTTCGCCCCCATGCTGGCCGGCGAGCCCGCGCTGGCCACCGAGAAGCTGTGGAACATGATGGCGCGCAGCGCCAACAGCGCCTTCGGCGCATCCGGTCTCGCCTCGTTCGCAGTGGGCGCGGTGGACCTAGCCCTGTGGGACCTGAAGGGCAAGATCCTGGGCGTGCCCGTGTACGAACTGATCGGCGGCCCGGCCCGGGATCGCACCCGCTGCTACGCCACCGGCAACGACCTCGACGACCTGCGAGACCGGGGCTTCGACTCGTTCAAGCTGGCCTGCGGTGTGGGCTCGGGAGCGGCCACCGCCGGTATCGAGGAGACCGAACGCCTGGTGTCCGACGCCCGCTCGGAGCTTGGACCGGACGCCGACATCATGCTCGACTGCTGGCCGGTGCTCGACGCCTCCTACGCGGTGCGGCTGGGCGAGGCGATGCAGCCCTACCGGCTCACGTGGATCGAGGACTACGCCCAGCCCGACGACTGGCCCGGTTACGCGGATGTCCGCCGGCGCCTGCCGTCGGTGATGCTGGCCGCCGGTGAGCGCTGGTACACCGACCGCGCCTTCGCCCACGCAGCCGGGCAGCGCCTAGTCGATGTGGTCCAGCCCGACATCCAGTGGGTGGGAGGCGCCACCGCGGTTCTCAAGATCGCGGCCATCGCGGCCGCAGCCGGCATCGAGCTGGCCCTCCACGGCGGCTGCAACGACTCCTACGGCCAGCACCTCTGCCATGGGCTGCCCGGCAATCGCTGGGCGGAGATGTTCGTGGGCTGCGGACCCGGCGAGTCGCTGATGGGGGCGTGGCGTTCGACTCCAGGGATGGCCGTCCCGACCGACGGCCGGCTGGTACCCAGCGACGCGCCCGGCTTCGGCATCGATCTGAACCGCGACCAGCTGGACGCCGCCATCTCCTGACCGCCACTGGCTTGGCGGCCAGTGAGCCGGAGCCGGGCGGATCAGGCCTGGGGCGTGGGGACAACTCCCAGTTGCTGCATCATCGAGAGCCGATCAGCAACACCCCAGTGATCGGTTATCCGACCGTCGGCGAACCGGAGGATGTGGATGCCCGCCCACTCGGCACCCCTTCCAGTGGGCGCGAACCCGAGGTACTCGCCTCTCATCGTGCCCCGCCCTCGGGTTCGGTGGATGACCAGGTCATCGATGGCCCACTCGTCCTCGATGAGGTACCGGATGTCGGGAAAGGCGACATGGAGATTCGCCACCAACTCCTTGACTCCGTCCCGGCCCCGGGACTGGAGTCCGGCTGGGGCGCCGTGATCGACCACATCGGCCGCGAACAACTCATCGGCGGCTGAGAGACTCCCGGCGTTGAACAACTCGTCCATCACCCGGCGGGCCCGGACGAGGTTGTCGGGCCCGCTCATCGGTAAGTCCCCATTCGGCGCCCTTTGCATGCCGTCGCACCACGAGCGTACCATCGTCATTCCCGTGCCCTGGAAGCGATAGCGCTCGTTCGGTCTGGATGCTGGCTGTTGCACTCGCCCTCTCGGCCGCGATCCTCTTCGCGTTGAACGCCATTGCCCTGCGCCGGGCCACGGCTCACGGCCCTCCCCTAGCGGGCCTGCTCGTCTCGGCGATGACGAGCCTCCCGGTGATCGCCATCATCACCATGGCAACCGGCGAGTACCGCCACTACTCCGAGATCGGGGCTGCGGCGGGCCTGTTCGCGCTGGCCGCGCTGGCCGAGTTCGTGATCGGCGGCGCGCTCTTCTACACCGCCATCAGCCTGATCGGCAGCTCGCGGACGAGTGTCCTGGTCGGGACGTACCCGCTCTTCTCGCTGGTGCTGGCGGCGTCGATCCTCGACGAGCGGATCAGCCTTCTGGTGGCCGCCGGAGGCTTGCTGGTGATATCGGGCCCGATCGTGCTGGCTCGTGGGGAAGCCAGTAGCACGCTCGCCTCCGAACCACGATCTCAGACCTCGCGCGGCATCCTGCTCGCCCTGGGCGCGGCGGCCAGTTGGGGGCTGGCTCCGATCTTCATCAAGTCGGCCCTGGACCGGGCCCCGTTCCCGTTGCTCGGCAATCTCATCGCGTACATCACGTCGGGGGCGGTCATGGGCGCTCTGGTCGCCGAGCCCCGATTCCGGCGATCGGTGACGTCGCTGTCGAGGCAGGCCGTCGGATGGTACGTGATAGCGGCGACCATCGGGAGCGCCGCCCAGATCATGCACTTCCTCGCCCTCGGGGAGGGTGATGTCTCTGTGGTGGTCCTGCTGATCCAGACCCAGGTGGTCTTCATCATCCTGCTGACCATGCTGTTCAACCGCACACTCGAGACGGTCAGGCCCCACGTGATCGTCGGGGCAGCCCTCGTCGTCGCGGGAGCCGGATTGATCACCTACCACGGCGCCGGGTGACCCCGCCCAACGGCCCTTCAGAACGTGCGTCGGCAGGTGCGAGCCCTCATGGTGCGGCGATGTGTCTCCCGCTCTTGTTCGCTGCGCTCACGGGCCGCTCGGGCCACGGCCTCACCCGTATGGGCCGCATCGCGGCCGACCCGCTCGGCCTCTCACACGTAGGCGACGCCCAGTTCTTCCTTGAGCATTCGGCGATAGGCGATGGCGCCGGCGTCGGCCACCTTGACGTGGAGTTCCTCGGTCAAGTCCACGGGAACCATGTGAGGCCGCTGGCTCTCGATGATGTCCTTGTCCTGGGGCAGCAGCAGGTCGAGGAAGTCGATGAACTCCTGATCAGGAGTGTCGAGAGAGTGGTTGCGCGACTCGTAGCGCCACAGCGCGCAGCGATGCTCGTCAATCGGATGATGAAGGCCCCAGATCGTGGTGGTGCCGCGCTCGCCTCGAAAGATCAGTGTGAACGTGTAGGGCATTTCCACCCGGATCTCGTGACGGACGGTCTCAACCCCGTCGGCGAACGTCTCCGGACCGACCGACCGCTTGGTGTACCGCATGTAGACGACACCGTCGTCGATCTCGACGTCATAAGGCTCGATCACCGTGTCGCCCGGGGACCCCAGCAACCCCGGATGCACAAAGTCCAGGTGGGCCAGATCCAGCGCGTTCTCCGCGAACCGAGCCGCTCCCGCCTCCCGGATCCCGCAGAACTTGCTCCAGGTATGGAACTCGGGATCATCCAACCACGGGTACTCGGGCACGGGCTTCAAGGGATCCTCCAGAGCGACCCACACCAACCCGTACCGCTCCTCACAACCGTACGCAACGGCCTTGGCCCGCCCCGGGATTCGCTGAGCATCGGCCGGCTGGGACGGGATCAGCACACAGGTCCCGTCTGCGTCGTACTTCCATCCGTGGTACGGACACTGCAGACACCCGTCGTCAGTCACCCAGCCCAACGACAGGCGCGTCCCCCGATGCACACACAGGTCGGCGAAGCACCTCACCGCCCCACCGGAACGGAACAGCACCAGACCCTCACCCAGCAACGTCACCGCAACCGGCGAGTCCTCCACCCACGAAGACTCAGCCACCGGATGCCAGAAACGCCTCAACGGCGCCAGGTCCGCACCAGCCGACATCTGCGTCACCATGTTCCCCCTTCGATGTGACAGCCAACGGCGCTCGTACCCTAGAGGCCGAGCGAATAGCCGAGCCAATCCGGTCCATACGGGCGAGGCCGTGGCCCGAGCGGCCCTCAGGTCGCTGCGAACAAGAGCGGGAACCACACCGCTGTGCCGCGTTCGCCTCCCAACTACAGGCGAACGCACTCAGCGAACGGCTCAAGGGCCGGGCGAGCCGCCTTCGACAACCACATCCTGCTCATGTAATGTCTGACACATTCAACCCACAGAGAAGGGGGACTCCAAAATGGGAGCTATGCGCAGGTCGGGAGGCCGGTCGTGGATGGTGACGCTTGTTGCCGTCCTGGCCGCCTTCACCTTGATGGCCGCAGCCTGCGGCGAGGACGATGAGCCCGCACCCGCACCCGCCGCACCCGCGGTGGACACCGCGGCCCTTGAGGCGGCCCAAGCGGACGCCGCGGCTGCTCAAGCGGACGCCGCGGCTGCCCTAGCGGGGGCGAGCGCCGCGGCCGAAGCGGCCGCCGAGGCCCAAGCGGCCCTTGAAGCTGCGCTGGCAGAAGCCATGGCCGCGGCAGAGGGCCAGGTAGACCCGGAGACTGTGGCTGCGCTCGACGCACAGCTGCAGGAGGCCCAGGCTGCTGCCGAGGCAGCCGAAGCCGAGGCCGCAGCTGCAGCCGCGGAAGCCGAGGCGGCCACCGCGGCGGCCGAGGCGGCCCAGGCTGAGGCAGCCGAGGCCGCGGCTACGGCCGAGGAGGCTGCCGCCGGCCCGACCGACCCGTGCGGCGGCGAGAACGAGACCAGCACCGTCACCATCATGATGGATTGGCTCGCCTACTGGAGTTGGGCTGCGCTCGTAGCTGCCGACGACCAGGGCTACTACGCCGAGGAGGGTCTCAAGGTGGACATCATCGCTCCGCCTTCGGCCGCTGAGCCGCTCAAGATGCTGGCGGCCGACCAGGTCGACTTCGCCATCAACTACGTGCCGGCCCTGTTCACCGCCCGTGCCGCAGGCATCGATGTCAAGGCAGTGGCCGCCCACCAGCGGAACCTGTCCTCGAGCCTGTTCTGGCTGCCCGACGCCGGCATCGAGGGCCCCCAGGACTTCCGGGGCAAGACCATCGGCGCCACGGCCAAGCTCGACGAGAACGCCTACCTCGACACCCTGCTCGAGAGCGAGGGCATGACCCGCGACGACATCACCATCGTCGATCCGGGCTTCTCGTGGGCGCCGCTGCTGCTGGAAGGCGCGATCGACGTCGCCTACGGCGTGGCTCCCAGCCCGGCGTCCATGAAGGGCATCGGCGGCCCGTTCGACCTGGTACGCCTTGAGTACAAGGACTACGGGGTGCCCAACTATCCGTGGCTGCTGTTCGTGTCCAGCGACGCCTTCCTCAACGAGAACCCGGCTGCAACCTGCAGGTTCCTGCGGGCCACCAACCGGGGCATCGCCTACGCCTACAGCGACGACGCCACCACCGAGGCCATTGCCAACATGCTGCACGGCATCAACGACGGCTTCTCGGTGCAGACGAGCCTCGACCATGCCGGGCTGATGAGGGCCGACTTCTTCGACGAGAACGGTCAGTGGGGCCAGCTGGTCGAGTCCGACTGGGATGCCGGCCGGGCGTGGCTGGTCGAGCGTGGGCTGCTCGAGGCGGACAGCACCGTTCAGGTGTCCGACGTGATGACCAACGAGCACATCACCAAGGCTCTCGCGTCCGAGTAGTCGAGGACCTCACAACCGCGGGCTCGCGAGAGTCCGGCAGTGGCTAACGAGAGTTCGGCCCGTTCAGGGCGCGGCCGCCGGTTTGGCGGCCGCGTCCTGGACGCGCTGCCCGCAGTGGGCGCGGGCGTGCTGGCCCTGGCTGCCTGGGAGTTGTTCGTCCCGATAACCGGCGTCAAGTCCTACCTGCTGCCACCGGCCCACAGCGTTGTGGCCGAGGCCATCACCGATGCCAGCGACCGGTTCCTCCCCGCCTCCTGGATCACCCTCCAGGAAGTGCTCATCGGCTTCGTCATAGGCTGCGGGCTGGGGATCCTCCTCGGCATCCTCCTGTCGATCAGCCCGCCGGTCGAGCGGGCGGTGATGCCCGTCATTGCGGGCGTGAGGGCCATGCCCGCTCTGGTGGTGGCCCCGCTGTTCGTGATCTGGTACGGGTTCACACTCACGCCGAAGGTCCTGGTCGCCGCGTTCGTCTGCTTCTTCCCGGCCCTGGTCAACACCACCGCCGGCCTGACCATTACGCCGGAAGCGGAGCGCCAGCTGTTCAGGTCGCTGGGAGCAGGCCCGCTCCAGATGTACACGAAGCTCCGGCTGCCGGCCGCGCTGCCCTACATCTTCATCGGCGCCAAGAACGCGGTCGTCCTCTCGGTCATCGGGGCGATCGTGGGAGAATGGGTCGGCGGCGGCGGCGGGATCGGGCGGATGATGATCGACTCGGTGACGTCCAACCGGACCGAGAGGCTGATGGCCGCTGTCGGCTACAGCGCGGCCATGGCCATCAGCTTGTTCCTGTTGGTGTCGGCTATCGAGCGGTTGTCGCTGCGGTGGTACTTCCTGTCGCGGGGAACGCGGTCGGGCGCCAACGCGGCAGTGAGGGGCTAGACGATGTCGCGAGCACGGCTCGCCAACCTGTTGCGCACCGTCGGTGGACCGCTGCTGGCTCTGACCGTGCTGCTCGTGGCCTACGAGCTCTGGCGGCGCATCTCCGGCCAGCCCCACTTCCTCGTGCCGGACACACCCGACGTGATCGTCACCGCAGTCGTCGACGCCCAGGACACGCTGTGGCCCGCGGCATGGGTGACGCTCAAGGAGGCGATCTACGGGCTGCTGCTGGCAACCGCAGTCGGATGGACCCTCGGAGTGGTGGCGCAGGAGTCGAAGATCCTCGAGAAGGCGGTGATGCCCTATGCGGTCGTGTCGCAGGCGATTCCCACGCTGGCCATCGCTCCCCTGCTGATCCTGTGGTTCGGCTTCACCCTCCTTCCCAAGATCCTGGTCGCCGCTCTGCTCTGCTTCTTCCCGATACTCATCAACACCCACGCCGGGATGCGATCACTCGAATCCGAGTACCTCGACCTGATGTACTCGCTGGAGGCGGGCCGCTGGCAGACGCTCTTCAAGGTTCGCCTCCCCGCCGCGGTGCCGTTCATGTTCGCCGGCTTGAAGAACGGATGTGTCCTCGCCGTAGTGGGCGCCCTCGTGGCCGAGTGGGTCGGCGCCCATGAAGGCATGGGGCCGCTCATCATCCGATCCCTGGGGGTCTTCAAGACCACCATCGTCTTCGCGGCCATCCTGTACCTGTCCTTCATGTCCATCGCGCTGTTCTGGATTGTGAGCGCGATCGAGCGAATCGTCCTGCGCATCCTCTACGGGCGCCAGTCGTTGTCGACGGCTGCCTGACCCGGCCCCGTGCGGTTCGGTTTCGGTTTCGTCCCGGTGCCGGGGCAAGTGCGGCGCGTCGCGCCGATGCTGGAGCAGCTCGGCTTCGACAGCCTCGCCGTCACCGACCACCCCACCGGCGCCACCGAGCACTTCAGCCAGATGATGCTGGCCGCCGAGCTGACCGAGCGCATTGAGATCGGGGGCGGGGTCACGGTCGCGCCCCTCCGGCATCCCGCGGTCACCGCGTCGGGTCTCAACACGTTGCAGTTCGAGTCCGGGGGGCGGGCGTTCTGCGGGATCGGCCGCGGCGACGCCGGCGTGTTCTCGCTGGGACACGAGCCCCAGTCGATGGCGGACTTCGACGCGTACCTCTCGGAGCTGCGGCGCTTCCTTCACGGCGGCCTCGGATGGTCACAGGACCTCGATCTGCCGCGCGTGCCCCTCGACGTCGCGGTGAGCGGCCCCCGGATGTGCGATCTGGCCGGCCGCCACGCCGACCGGATCACCCTCGCCGTCGGCGCCGATCCCGTCGTGGTCGGTGACTGGCTGCAACGAGCCCGCGGCTCGGTGGAGAGGGCCGGACGTGACCCCGACGGTGTCGAGTACGGTGCCTACACCCCGTGCGTGCTCGCCGACGACATCGAGACAGCCGTCTCCGGCGCCCGCCACATCACTGCGGTCTTCGCCCGCTTCTCCGCCATGCGGGGCCAGCGCAGCCCCCGATCGATACCTCCCATGCTAGAAGAGACCGCCGAAGCGGTCGACCGCGTGATCGGGCATGCACCCGATCTCGCCATCGACGTCACCGACGTCGTGGCTGACGAGTTCGTGCACTGGTTCGCCGTCGCGGGAGGACCCGCGCATGCCGTTGACCGCTTCCAGGCCTTGGCGGATCTGGGCCTCGACCATGTGCAACTGGTGTCAGGCCTGCACGAACTCCCCGCCGAGGTCGCCGACCGCCACCTCGAACTCGTCGGCAACGCGGTGATTCCCGCCGTCACCGAGGCCGCCTTATGACCATGGCCCCAGCCGCGGCGACGGATGCCCGGTCGCAACTGGCGCCGCTGCGCCGGTACTGGCATCCCGTCGAGGACAGTGCAGCCGTGGGGAACAGACCCACCGCGGTGACCCTCCTTGAGGAGGACCTGGTGCTGTTCCGCTCGCAGGGTCGGGTCCACGCCCTCGCAGACTCCCGCCCCAAGGCCTGCGTCGACCCCTACCGCGCCGAGGACCGCTACGGCCTGGTGTGGGTGGCGCTGGAGGATCCGGTTGCCGATATCGCGCCCTTCCCGGAGTACACCGACAGCAGCTACCGGAGCTACCTCTCGGTCACATCCAGCTGGAACGCCAGCGCGGGCCGGTTCACCGAGAACGGTCTGGACATCACCCACTTCGCCTGGGTGCACCCCGGAGCCCTCGGCGACCGTGACGACGCCGAATGCCCCGCCATCGACATCCATGTGACCAGCTACGGATTCGAGTACGCCTACAGCCGCGAGTCGCTGGAATCACCCTTCGCCACCGGCGGCCAGACCATCCACAGCCGGACCATGCACCACCTCCCCTTCACCCGGCGCCGGATCCTCACCTCGGATGCCGGCCATTCGGTGCAATACGTGACCGCCTCGCCGACGCGGGCCCGCCAGTGCAAGATCTGGATGATCGAGTCACGCAACCATCACGTCACCGATCCGATCGAGCCCTACATCGACTTCTCCCGCGAGCTGCTCGAGCAGGATCGGCAGATCGTGGAGAGCCAGCGACCGGAGATGCTGCCGATCGACCTCACCACCGAACTGCACCTGCGGGGGCCGGACCAGGTAGCCCTCACGTACCGGCGGCTGCTGGCGGACGCGGGGGTCGCCGATGTCTGAAGTCGACCTCTCGCCGTTGCGGCCCTACTGGTACCCGGTCGGTCCCTCGAGCGAGATCGGGGCCGAGCCAGCGGCCGTCACCATCCTCGACGAGCAGGTGGTGGTCTACCGCTCACCCGGCGGCGTCCACGCCCTGCAGGACCTGTGCCTGCATCGCGGGTCCCGGTTGTCGCTCGGAACCGTGCGAGACAACTGCATCGTCTGCCCTCACCGCGGCTGGACCTACGGGCCCGACGGCCGATGCGTCCACATACCGTCGCTGCGGGCCACCCAGGCCGTGCCTGCGGAAGCCTCCGTTCGCTCCTACCGCGCCTGCGAAGAGTTCGGCATGGTGTGGGTGGCGCTTGAGGAGCCCCGGCTGCCCGTTCCCGAGTTCCCTGAGCACGAAGACCCCGAGTACCACGTGTTTCTTGCGGCCCGCTGGGACTGGACTGCGAGCGCGGGCCGGCTGGTCGAGAACAGCCTCGACATCGGCCATCTGCCCTGGGTGCACGGCGGGATGCTCGGTGACCGCGACAACCCGGGAACCATCGAGCCCTACAACTTCTCCGATCAGCCCTACTCCAGCGACCATCCGAACGCCGGCTTCACGTTCGAGTGGGACTGGGAGGAGGTGGACCGCAGCCAGTACGGCCGCCCGGGCGAGCGGCTCCACTACAAGTCCCGGCTGTACATGCCCTACACCCGGCGCAACACGATGTACGCACCCAAGGGCAACCTCACTCTGTACCAGCCGACGCTGCCGGTGTCGGCCGACCAGGTCGTGTTCTGGTACTTCATGGCGCGGAACCACTCGCTCGAAGTTCCGGACTCTCATTTCGGCAGCTTCAGCGCCAAGCTGCTGGCAGACGACAAGATCATCGTGGAGAACCAGCGGCCCAGGTCGCTGCCGGTAGATCTCGCCGAGGAGGTGCACCTTCGGGCCGCGGACACCGTGAGCCTCCACTATCGACGGGCACTGGCCGCCATCGGTGCCAGACACGCCTGAGGCCTTGGGCGCACGTCACGCCACCGGCGCGCCGGTGTAGGCGGCCGCGATGGGATCGGGTTCGGGTTCGGCGCGGCTGCTGGCCTGGATCCTGCTGTCCATCACCACCTATGGATTCGATCTCATCTGCATCACCGCGCTGATGCCGACGATCCGCGACGACTTGGGCCGTGAGGAGCTCTACGGCGCGGTGTTCAGCGTGTTCATGCTGGGCAGCATCGTGAGCCTCGTTGTCGCCGGTCATCTTTCCGATCGGCTCGGCCCGGTCTTTCCCGGAGCGATCGCGCCGGCGTTGCTGGCCGCCGGGCTCCTCGGCGTGGCTCTGGCGCCGAGCATGGAAATGGTGGTCCTGGCTCGGGCGCTGTCGGGCTTGGGGGGCGGGGGCATCCTGTCCACCGCCTACGTCGCCGCGGGGCGCGGGTTCCCGCCGGAGAAGCGGGCCCGGCTCTTCGCCATCATCGGCAGCGGCTGGACGATCCCGTCGCTGATCGGGCCGTGGGCCGCGGACGCGGTCGAGGCCGCCTGGGGCTGGCGGTGGATGTTCGTGCTGCTGGTCCCGTGCTCCCTGCTGGCGGCGGTTCTGGCCGTGCCCATCGTTTCCAGCCTCTCCAGGCCCGAGACCCATCCCGGCCCCCTGCGCAACGTCGGGCCGGCCATCGTCCTGGCGGTCAGCGCCTCACTCGTGCTGCTCGGCTCCGGGCCCTTCGCCGACCCCGTCGGCGCATGGCGCTACCTGCTGGTGGCACCGTGCGCAGTCGTCGGCTTCGTGGCCCTGCGCCGGCTGCTGCCCGATGGCACCCTCTCCGCCCGTCCGGGGCTTCCCGCCGCGGTGGCATCCCGCGGCCTGCTGGCGATGGCGTTCATGACGACCAACGCGTTCCTGCCACTAGCGCTGGTGGAGTTCCTGGACGCCAGCGTGGCCGGAGCCGGGATCGTTCTCACCGTCGCCGCGATCTCCTGGACCGCGGGAGCCTTCCTTCAGGCCCACCTGAGCCGGGCCTGGACGCCGCGGGGCACCGCCCGCCTCGGACTGGTGCTGGTCTGCGCGGGCATCATGGCCAGCGCAGTCGCGATCCGTTCCGACCTCTCGATCCTCGTTGCCTACGGCACCTGGGCTCTGGCCAGCATCGGCATGGGCCTCACCTACAACACGCTCTCCGTCTACGCCCTGAATGTCGCGCCCGCCGGAGGCGAGGGCCGCACCGCGGCGTCGCTGCAGCTGGCCGACCCGATCGGTGCCGCGGTCGGCACCGGCGTCGGCGGCGCGATCGTGGCCACCAGCCTCGGCTTCGTCGGCTTCTGGGCGATAATGGCCTCACTTACCGCCGTCGGCTTCGCGGCGGCCTCTGGGTTGGCTCAGACCGCCACATCGACCGCCTCCCTGCGATAGGTGGTATTGCCCGCTCTTGTTCGCTGCGCTCACGGGCCGCTCGGGCCACGGCCCCGCTGCGCTCGGCCTCTGGGTTGGCTCAGACCGCCACATCGAGTTCGGCGACGGTGCCGGGAATGTGATCCAGCCGGTAGAGGTCTTTGGCGTTGGTGTGGAGCATCTTCTTCACCTCGTCGGCAGGGAGCCCCCGGAAGAAGCGCTCGATGTTGATGCGGGAGTTGGGCCAGTCCGTGACCGAATGGGGGTAGTCGGTCGACCACATGATGTTGTTGATGTTGAGGTGGTGGCGCAGATCCAGGCCCACCTTGTCCTTGAGGAAGGTCGAGTAGAAGTTGCGGTGGAACGTCTCGCTCGGCATCCGCTGCATCCTGTCGACCGCGCCGGTGAACCACCGGTAGCGCAGGAAGATGTCATCGCACTGCTCGAGCACGCCGGGGATCCAACCGATGCCGGCCTCCACCAGCAGGACCTTCAGCCTCGGGAACTTCTCGAACAGACCGGAGAACAGGAACTCGGTGCAGACCGGGATCGTCTCGGTGCCGGCGACCTTCTCGGCTGCCAGCGCGAGGAAGGCGGGCTTGGTGACGTCGGTCCCACCCGTCCACTCGCGATTGGGGTTGGGCCTCACGAAGCTCCCGATGTGGATGCCGACGGGAAGGCCCGCCTCCTGCGCCGCCGCCCAGAAGCGGTCATCGTCGGGCTGGGCATCGAAGTCGCCGTTGGGCATTCGGGAAATGACTACGCCCCGGTGGCCGCTGTCGATGGCCCAGGTCAGTTCGGCCAATGCGTCATCGACGCCGGTGGTCGGTATCACGGCTTGGGGGATGACGCGCCCTCCGGTCTGCTTGCCGAAGTCGAGGACCCACTCGTTGTACGTGCGCACGCAGAATCTCTGTAGTTCAGGCTCGTCGCCGTAGGTCTTGGCGCCCCTGAGGGTGACACCCGGGTACACAACCGCGGCGTAAATGCCGTCAATGTCCATGTCCTGGACGCGGGCCTTGGGCTCCCACGATCCGCGGCGGAGTTCGTCGTAGGTCTTGCCCTCCTGGTCGTATTCCAGCCAGTTCCGGCCGGCGGCTGCATACAGCGAGACCGGTTCCACCGAAGCGCCCTCGTTGTATGACCACGAGTCCCCGTTGTCTCCCCTAACGACCTTGGGTACGCGACCCTTGAGTCGGGCCGGAGCGTTGGCCTCCCATAGGTCCGGAGGCTCATTCACATGAGCATCAGAATCAATGATCGGATAGTCGATTTCCTGAACGCCTGAGAAGATTCTGGTCATGCAGACAGCATGCCGCCAATCACACCGTTAGTCAAGTCACACGCTTTAGACTGGATTTCATTCCATTTCGTCTGTGACTAAACCTTCTTCGTAGATTGCCTCCCGGACTTGACTCTTGAGTTCGTTGAACTCCGGTGAAGTATCAATCGTTCGCTTACGAGGGCGGGGAAGATCTATTTCCAATTCAAGCTTGATGGTGCCGGGTCGGGCACTCATCACCAGCACACGATCCGAGAGGAAGATCGCTTCCTCAATGTCATGAGTAATAAACACGACCGTTCGGTGGTCTCGTTCCCAGACCTGTAAGAGCCACTCCTGCATTCCGGCGCGAGTTAGCGCATCAAGAGCGCCGAAGGGCTCATCGAGCAAGAGAATGTCCTTAGGGCATAGAAGGGTGCGCATCAGCGCGGCCCGCTGACGCATACCACCTGACAACTGGCCCGGATACTTGGAAGCGAATTGACCGAGGTCGAACCGTTCGAGGATCTCCTGGGCCATTTGGCGGCACTCCCGACGCGGCGTGCCCAGTATCTCGATGCCCAGCGCCACGTTGTCGACGATCTTACGCCAGGGCAGCAGCAGGTCCCTTTGGAACATATAGACCGAGTACTTGCGCCGGTCCTCGACTTGCTCGCCGTCGACGAGAATGCGGCCCGTTGTGGGTTCGAGAAGACCAGCGAGCATGTTGAGAACGGTCGTCTTGCCGCATCCACTCGGCCCCACGATCGTCATGAACTCGCGGTTGGTCACGTTGAACGAGGTGTCGACCACTGCCTGGACCGACTCCTCGTTCGAGCCGAAGGTCATCGACACATCGTGGAGCTCGATACGGTGCTGGCGCTTCTCTAGCTGCTGTGTGGAATCGCTGCCGATGATCCTCTCCTCCCCTAAGGCTGCCGACGACGCTCAAGCCGGCCGCGGGAGCCGTCTCCGACCGGGAGCCAGCCGCATCGGCGCACTATAGTAGGCCCATGAAGACGCAGGCACAGCCAGACTCGCTGCGGGTCGTCCACACCGGGGGAGAGCACGATCCGAGGACCGAGATCCCCGCCCTGGGATTCAAGGACTACTGGTACCCGGTAATACCGGTCAACAAGATCAGGAAGCGCAAGCCCGCTCGGGTGAGGCTTCTGGGCGTGGACCTCTGCATCTTCCGGGGCAAGTCGGGTCCGGCCGCCATTTCAAATGTGTGCCCTCATCGTGGGGTGAGTCTTTCCGATGGCGACTGCCACTTCGCCGGCACCGTCTCCTGCCCGTATCACGGCTGGACATTCGACGAGGACGGCGTCGTCGTCGGCATCCTGTCGGAAGGCCCGGACTCGCCTGCAGCCGGACGTGCCCAGGTGCGGACCTACCCGACGACGGTCATCAGAGGGCAGGTCTTCGCCTGGATGGGCGATGGTCCTCCGACAAACCCCGAAGACGACCTCCCTCCGGAGTTCTTCGACGAGTCCTGCATCTCGCTGACGAACCGCAGGACCTGGAAGACCAACTGGCGTCAGGCGCTGGAGAACATGAACGACAATCATGTCTTCTACACCCACATCAACAGTGTCCAGGTGCTGCTGAGGCCTGTGCCGAAGATCTCATTCAAGGGCGCGAAGCCCTACATCACCGGCAGCGGAATCACCCTGTCCCACTACAGCGACGACACGCTCAACACCCGGCCCTATCAGGAGGAGTATCCGGGTCTGGGACTATGGCCCAAACACCGGTATCGCCTGACCTGGACGTGGCTGTTCAAGCATCCGCCCCTGAGCTGGATTCCGAACCTCTCCAAGGGCAGGTACCAGACGTCCTCCGACGCTGCCAAGTTCAACGAGGGCACGGATGCCTTCGAGCGCGAGTGGAATCAAGGTCCGAACATGCCGGGAATGATGCGCATCAACATGGGCGACCTGCTGTTCACGAGGTGGTGCGTGCCGGTCGAGGACAGACTCACCCGCCTGTACTACTTCTACACGACCCGTCCACGGCACAAGCTCTCCGAACTGTGGATCAGAGCGGTCAAGCATCCTCTCATCTACAAGCTCCTGCACGACCGCAATCTCGGCCAGCAGGACGGCGACATCCTCGAGAACGCCCGGTACGACATGCCCGAACGAATGACCGCGTTCGACATCGAGACGCTGGCATGGCGCCGCCTGGCCATCCTGTCGAGCCGCTACGGCGGCCGCCACGACCTCATTCCCCAGGAGCGGATCGACCGTATCAACGGCGTCTCGAGAGATCCCGAGACCTCCGCTGACCCTGTGCCTGAGGCGCCTGCGGGAGTCTCGCCGGACGGAGCCTCCAAGGAAGTCCCGATCCCGGTCGGTTGAGGCCGCGAACGCCCTAGGCCTGCGTCCCGCCCCCTTCGAGCACGGGGCCGTAGTAGACGTTCAGCTGCTGGATGAGCCCGCCGCGCACGGTGAAGAAGTCCGACAGCCAGGACACCTTGCCGCTCTCCGAGCGAGCCTGGACCTCCACGGCCACTACGTCGCCGTGCACGATCAACGGCCCGGTCTTGGGGCGCAGCCTGGCTCCGGCACCGAAGAAGTTCTCCTCGTAGTAGTCCGCGATCGCCTCGGCACCCTTCATGAAACCGGCATTGATGCTCACCAGTTCGGCATCGTCGGCGAGCAGGGCGCGCAACTGCGCCCGCGAGGCCGCCTGGACCGCGTCGAAGTACCCGCGAGCCACGGCCTCCGGGGATGGATTCTCAGACATAGGTAACTCCTAACTCCTCCTTGAGGAGACGTCGGTAAGCGATCGCGCCCGCGTCAGCCACCTTGATGTGCAGTTCCTCGGTGAGGTCGACGGGAATCATCTGCGGCCGCTGGCTCTCGATCACCGTCTGATCCTGGGGCAGCAGCAGGTCAAGGAAGTCGATGAAGTCCTGATCGGGAACATCGAACGAGTGGTTGCGCGACTCGAAGCGCCAGAGGGCGCACCGGTCGCTGGTGATCGGATGGTGCAGCCCCCAGATCACGGTGGTGCCCCGGTGCCCGTCGATCTTCAGCGTGAACGTGTAGGGCAGCTCCAGGCTGGTCTCGCGATAGATGGTCTCATGGCCCTCGGCGAACGTCTCGGAACCGACCGACTGCTTGCTCGACCGCATGGTGACGGATCCTTCATCGACCTCCACGTCGTACGGATCGATGATGGTGTCGCCGTGGGTGCCCAGCAGCCCGGGGTGCACGAAATCCAAGTGGGCCAGGTCGAGCGCGTTCTCCGCGAATCGAGCCGCACCTGCCTCCCGGGTCCCGCAGAACTTGCTCCAGGTATGGAACTCGGGGTCGTCGAACCAAGGAAACTCGGGCAGCGGCCGCATCGGATCGTCCAGGGCCACCCACACCAGCCCGTAGCGCTCCTCGCACCCGTACGCGATGGCCCGGGCTCTTGGCGGAATGCGCTGGGAATCTGCGGGCTGTGAGGGAATGTGCACGCACGTGCCCTCGGCGTCGTACTTCCAGCCGTGATAGGGACACTGCAGACAGCCGTCGTCGGTGACCCACCCCAGCGACAGGCGGGTCCCCCGATGGACACACAGATCAGAGAAGGCCCTCGGTGCGCCACCTGAACGGAAGAGCACCAGGCTCTCGCCCAGCAGCGTCACCGCAACCGGAGAATCGGCCACCCACGACGCCTCAGCCACCGGATGCCAGAAGCGGCGCAGGGGCGCCAGATCTACGTCCACCGCATCAGCCAGCACCAAACTGCCCCCTCTCTGTCGGGTCTCCACTCTCAGGTGACGACACCGCGCTGCGCCTCCTCGTCGTAGACGAACTTCCCCTGCAGGAAGATCCGCGTCCGCTCGAAGGGGTGCACCCGGCGATCGGGCACAGGGGTCTGGTCCACGGCGCGCCCGTCCTTGAAGACCATCTCGAACTTGCTCGGCTGCTGCAGCACACCTATGTCGACCGACGGATCGCCGGCGACGACCAGCAGGTCAGCCCGCTTGCCCTCCTCGATCGACCCGATCCTGCCCCGCCAACTCGGCAGCGTCCGCGAGGCCGCAAGGGTGCCCGCCCGGATCGCCTCCAACGGCGACATGCCCAGGTGCGTGACGAAGATCTCCATCTCCCGGGCATGCCACTGCCCGAACGGCACCAGCGACAGTCCGCTCTCAGAGCCCGCGATTATCTCGACTCCGAGACTGTGGGCCCGGGTGAGTATCTCGGCTGCCGCGTCGATCTCCTGCTTGAACACGTCCACCGCGCTGACCCCGACCGTGCCCTGGGCCGCTTCCACCATGTTGAACAGCAGGGTCAGGGTGGGAACCAGCGGGATCTGTCGTTCGCCGACGAGGTCCAACCCCTCGTCGTCCATGTACGAGGCATGGAATATCCAGTCGAACCCGGCCCGGGCCGACAACTTGACCGATTCGGCCGTCCGTGCATGAACGGCGCAATGCCGCTCGAGACGGTGGACCTCGTCGGCCAGAAGATCGAACTCCTCGGCCCTGAAGGCCGCCCCCGACAGAGGCTCGTTGCTGAGCGCGGCGTCAGCCGACCCGGAGACCTTGATGAGGTCGATGCCGTCCTTGACCTGAAGCCGGACAGCCTCGAGAATCTCGTCACGGTTGCGCACCAGCGTGCCCGGCACGCCCGGTTGGAACGGGACCCAGGACGGGAACGGGTCCTCCAAGCCCTGGTGAGTGGTGATCTGGCGTCCGGCCGCTGACAGGCGCGGTCCCTCGACGATGCCGGCTTCGATCGCGTCGCGGAGAGCGACCGAGATCGAGTACGTCGACGCGGCCTCGCTAGCGGAAGTGACTCCGGCCTTGAGCACCTTGGCCGCGTGATAGCCCGCCAACATCGAGCGGTACTCGACCGAGGTGTATATCCCCAGTTCCTCCTCGGACTGCGCCTCGCCGAACGACAGGTGAGTATGGGCATCGACGAGGCCAGGAAGAATGCAGCGGCCCGTACAGTCGATGACTTCGGTGCCCTCGGCTCTCCATCTTGGCGGGAGCGCGTCGGCCTTGCCGACCCAGTCGATCACCTCGCCCATGACCGCCACTGCCCCGTCATCGGTGGGATCGGCTCCGGTCCCGTCGATGATCTTGCCGAGAAGGACGAACGCGTCAGATGTGGAGATCATCTGAATCTCTTATGACGGGATTCCTGCGATGGCTTCTATTTCGACCTTCATGCCGGGTATCGCCATTCCGCTGATACCGATGAGCGTGCTGCATGGCCGATGATCACCGAAGAACTCCTCACGCACCGGATTGATAATGGTCCGGTCATCCACATCGAGCAGGTACACAATTACCTTGAGAACATCGGCGAAAGTCGCTCCCGCCGCGGTGAGGATCTCACCCATATTGAGTAGAACCTGCCGGGTCTGTGCCGCCGCATCGTCGCCACCGATCAGGTTCCCCTCGGCATCGACGGGTCCGCAACCGGAGATGAACAACAAGTCACCGAACCGCGTCGCGTCCGTGTAGTGACTGATCGGTTCGATCAGATGATCGACGCGGATTTCCTCTTTCTGGGGCACTGACAACCTCCTATGGTTGGGTAACTCGAAGTGCTGCCCTTCGGATCTTGCCCACCTCGGTGCGAGGCAGACTTTCAACATAGTCGACGATCCTCGGATACGCATGGCGGCCGACGCGCTCCCGCACAGTCTGCTGCAACTCGGCCGTGAGCTCGGGGCCCGGCGAAGCGTCCGCGCGGGCGACGATCACGGCGCGGACGGCGGAGCCGCGGACCGGGTCGGGCGAAGCCACCACTGCCGCCTCAGCCACCGCCGGGTGCTCGAGCAGCACAGTCTCGACCTCGATCGGACCCACGTTGTATCCGGCGGTGACGATGATGTCGTCATCGCGGCCCACGAACCACCAGCGGCCGTCGGTGTCGCGCCGGGCCCGGTCCTCGGTGACGAAGAGGTCTCCCTGCCAGCGTGCCTTCCATCCCTCGTGGGCGTTGTCGTAGTCGGTGGCCAGCTGGAACTCGGGCCGGCGTATGGCGATCGCTCCCTCGGCCACACCGCCGAGGGGCTCGCCATCGGGGCCCACCAGCATCACCTCGAAGCCGGGAACGTTGGTTCCCATGGCGCCCGGCACCAGCTCCATCGGCGGATCGGCCAGGTTGGCCAGGGCCATGCCGACCTCGGTCAGCCCGTAGCCGTCCCTGATCGGGGTTCCGGTGAGGCTCTGCCACGACGAGACGGTGTCGGCGTCCAGCGGCTCGCCGGCGCCGGCCGCGGCCCGGAGACTCGACGGCGCGCCGCGGCGCCCGACCGCGCCTACCAGGCTCCGGAACGCGGTGGGAGCTGCGGTTATGTACGTGGCCGACTCTGCGGTCATCACGTCGAGCCAGGCCGAGGGGTCGAAGGGACCCGAGTAGCTGAGCAGGGGGATGCCCCTGCCCATGGGTACCAGCCCCGTCGTGTAGAGGCCGTAGGCCCAGCCCGGATCGCTGGTGGTGAACAGGAGATCGCCGACCCGCAGCCCGAGGGCGTGGTCGACGTAGGGAATCAGCGAGACGAAGCCGGAATGCGGTATCACGCACGCCTTGGGCTGGCCCGTGGTCCCGCTGGTGAACAGCAGCGTGGCGGCCTCGTGAGCCGCGGTGTTGACCGCCGGGCCGGCAGGCTCCGCGGCCTCGATCTCGGCCCAGAAGCTCCGGTCGCCGGCGTGGATGCCGCGGCCGCGGGGCCCGGACACCGTGATCACCTCGATGTCGGTGTCCAGTCTCTCCAGGGCCTGCTGAACCCCCGAGCGCCACTGATGGTCGACGACGAGGAGCTTCGCCTGAGATGCCCGCAGGCGGTAGGCCAGGGCATCCGCTCCGAACCCGCAGAAGAGAGGCACGTAAGTGAGGCCGGAACGCCATGCGGCCAGAGCGCAGATCCAGGTCTCGATCTGGCGGGAGAGCACGGCGGCCACCCGGTCGCCCCGCCTGAGCCCGGCCTTCGCGAACGTGTCCGCGGCCATGGACGCGTGGTGTGAGAGGTCGAAGTAGGTCCATCGCTGGGACTGGCCGTCCGCATGCCTGACCGTGATGGCCAGGCGGGAACGGTCGCCGGCATGCCGGTCACAGCATTCGCGGGCGGTGTTCAGCCCCTCGGCGGGATCCTGGTCGAGCCCGCGGACAACTTGGGCCCAGACCTGCTCGGCCGGAGGCAAACGCGGTTCGGGCATTAGAGCCTTGGCCATCGAGATCCTTTCGCACCCGGAATCGAGGCCCGAGCGCCCTGTGTGCGATGGTAGGTTCGCCCCGGCGTAGCACGCAAAGCGCCGAATGGCACCACACATCGAAGGCAGCGGATGGGGCTTCTAGCGGATCGGGTCGCAGTTGTGACCGGCGGCGGCGACATTGGGGCGGCCGTCGTGAGCGCGTTGTGTCAACACGGTGCCGATGTCACCGTCTGGGATCGTCACCCACAGGTCTTGGAGGGACTTCCCGAAGGCGTGGCCGGCCGGGTCGTTGATGTGACTTCAGATTCCGCAATCGCGTCGGCCACCGATGCGATGATCGACGCCAGAGGCAGGATCGATGTCCTGGTGAACACCGCGGGCATTCTCACCAGCGCGGCCGTGGCCGAAATGTCCACCGACAGGTGGCACCAGACGATCGAGGTGAACCTCAGCGGCGTGTTCCGCTGCTGCCGGGCCGTGGTTCCGCCCATGATCAAGAGAGGCTCCGGATCTATCGTCAACATCTCCTCCACCGGCGGGCTCCGTGGCGCGGCCGATCATGGCCACTACTGCGCCAGCAAGTTCGGCGTCATCGGGTTGAGCGAGTCCCTGGCCCTAGAGGTAGGGCAGCACGGAATTCGGGTGAACTGCATCTGCCCGGGCGCGGTCTCCTCGGAGATGAACACGGCGATGCTGACCGCGATGGCCGGCAGCAACGGGAGCTCCTACGAGGCCGTGGAGGAATCGATCATCGGCAAGACCGCTCTTCGCCGACTGGTTGAGCCCGCCGACGTCGCCAACGCGGCGGTGTTCCTGGCATCCGATCTGTCCTCGTGCATCACCGGCATCGCCCTGCCGGTGAGCGGCGGCCTGTTCTGACGGCACGCCGGTAGGACGGCTGTGGCTCGCTGGCCTATGGCGCAGGAACTGGGGCTATGAGCGAAGCCGCCCTTCTCGGAGTCGAGCCCGCCAGCGTCGTGGACTGGCTGCTGCACAACATCGCGGGGTTGCAGCCTCCGGTGGAGTTCACCAACATCCCGGGGGGTCACTCCAACCTCACCTATTTGGTGACCGACCGCAAGCGGCAGCGATTCGTGCTGCGCCGTCCTCCGCTGGGAGAGCTGCTCCCCGGTGCTCACGACATGAGCCGGGAATTCCGGGCGATCAGCGCCCTGGGCCCGACCGGGGTCCCGGTTCCCCAAGCGTTGGGATTCTGCGACGACCACGACGTGACGGGCGCGTCCTTCTACGTGATGAGCTTCGTCGAGGGGCACGTCCTGCACAACGAGCAGGTCGCCACCGCGGTGTACAGCCCCGAGTCCCGGCACCGGGTCGGCCTGTCGCTGACCGAGGCCCTCGATGCCCTTCACTCGGTGGACATCGACGTCGTCGGCGTCGGGAATCTCGGTCGGCGGGAGGATTATGTGGGACGCCAGCTGCGGCGCTGGTTCCGACAGTACGACGCGTCCCGGGCCATGTCGGTGCCGCTGGTGGACGAACTGTACGAGTCGCTCCTGCTCGCGAGGCCGGAGCAGCAGAAGGCGTCATTGGTGCACGGCGACTACCGCCTCGGCAACTGCATCACCGACGACAACGGTGAGATCGCGGCGATCCTCGACTGGGAGATCTGCACTCTCGGCGATCCACTCGCCGATGTCGGCTACATGCTGGTCACATGGGCGGAACCCGGCGACGAGCATCAGGGGATCTCAATGGCACCGTCGATGGCCCCGGGATTCGCCACCAAGGACGAACTGCTCGAGCGCTATGCGTCGGCCAGCGACCTGGACCTCTCACCGGTCCGCTTCTACATAGCCTTCAACCACTGGAAGAGCGCCTGCATCAACGAGGGCGTCTACGCCCGGTACGTCAAGGGTCAGAAGCCGGCCGACGGCGTCGATGTCGACGCGATCGGAGCAGCCGTCGAGGTCCAGGCGCGACTCGCGGCCCAGGTACTCCAATCGTGATTCGGCTGGGAGCGGCCTCTGGCGCTAGGGCTTGACCGCGGGCGGGTCGCCCAATGCCGGCCCCGGATCCTTGCGGATCTCCATGGTCGAGCAGTGGACTCCCCCGCCGGCCTTGAGGAACTCCCCGTAGGGCAGGACCTCGACCTCCACTCCGAGCTTGCGCACAGCCGCGATGGCCTTCTCGGCTCCCGCGTGCATGATCACATGGCCCGGCTCCAGCAGCGTCACGTTGGCCGGCGCATAGAGCACCTGCTCGTCCCGCTCGATCTCGGCGATCTTGTAGCCGTGGCGCACCAACCACGACAGGGTCTCGAAATCAATGCCCCCCGGGTAGAGGAGCACCTTGTCGGTGTCCAGCGGCCCAATGATCATGTCCGGGTGGGCGCTCGCCCCGCTGCCGGGATCGAAGTAGTCGCGCGTCGCCGTCTTGATGACGAGGTTGTGAACCTCATCCAGACCGGTGCTGCGCTTGACCACCGGCAGCAACTGGTCGAGACCCTCCTGGTTGAAGGCCACCGACAGCGCGGCCACGAACACGTCCTCCGCCAGGAAGAAGCACGGACCGGCCTCGCAGACCCCCTTCCCGGTGATCGTCAGGATCGGCGGGATCCCCAAGTGGGTCATGGCCCACCAGGCCAGGTACTCGGGCCGTCCGAACGACAACGCGCTGAACCCGAGCTTGGGGATCACCGACCCCCCGTTGAGCACGAGGAGTTCCCGGGCCGCCCACATGTACATCATGGGACCGAAGGCGCCGACAGGCGGATCGGGGAACTCGATCCGGTGCACGATCACGCCGTTGGCCTCGAGCACGTCCTGGTACATGGCGCTCTGCTCTTGCATGAGCTTCACGTCGAGGGTGTCGTAAGGCTCCTCCCACTTGTGGAAGAAGGCCGGATCCTCCTCGAAGATCGGGTTGTACTCGTTGGACGTGATCTTGGTGAGCGCGACCTCTCGGAGCTTCCCGATCCCGTTGCCTCGAATCTCGCGGCCCCAGACCCTGCTGTAGACATCGAGATAGTCGATGTTGTGCCATGTCTCCGGCTCGGGGAATACCCCCGGCACGTAGCCCGGGATGTCAGAGAGCTTGAATCCGCCCTCAGACAGCTTCTCTTGCTGAGCCTCGATGTGGCGCAGGTACTGGCTGTCGATCTCCACCATCGTCGAGCAACCCTTCTAACGCAGCTCGGGCGGCAGGTAGTCGTTGCTGAAGTACACGCTCGGATCGTTGTCCAGCGAAATCAGGCCCGTCTCGAGCGCCCAATCGTGCCCTGCCTGCCACACGGCCTCGTCCTGCCAGAGAGCCCGGCCCGTCTCCGGGTCCTTCCAGAACTCGCGGAGGTTCTCGCCCATGGCCGCGTGGACTTCGAGCGGCAGCCACTCGTTCTCCGCGAAGATGTACGCGTTCGCCGGATCCGGGTTGTCGAGGTAGGCGTCGATACCCCGGGCGGTGGCCCGCAGGAACCGGCACACCGTATTGGGGTTGTCCTCGGCGAAGCTCGTCTCGGTGAGGATGAGCATCCAGTAGTAGTCGGGCACGCCGTGGTCGGTGTAGACGAAGTGGGCGGGCGTGTCGTTGACCAGGGCCGGGAACCTCACCGTGTCGGTGAAGACCAGCTGGGCTGCGGACGCGTCGATCTCGCGGTCGGCCAGCATCTGGGTCGAGGCGAAGCCGGGATCGACGACGGTCACGTCGTCCCGTGTGAGCCCGGCCGAAGCCAGCAGCGCATCGAAGTAGGTCTGGGTCTGCAGGTCGCTGGTGACCCCGATCGTCCTTCCTGCGAGGTCCGCAGGCTCGCTGATTCCGGAGTCGGGCCAGTACGCGGTGGCGCTCTGGAGCACCCTGAGCGTCGTGCCCACCGAGATGACCGGGATGCCCGTCTCGCGGGCCAGCAGGGTCTCGGGGAAGTAGCTCAGAGCGAAGTGCACCGTGCCCCGCGCCGCGAACTTGACCGGCGCAGCCGCATCCGGGGCCGGCAGCAGTTCGAGATCGATGCCCTCTTCGGTGAAGTACCCCGCCTCGACCGCGGCCGCGAACGGTCCGGTCGCGGCCCATAGGAACCAGTCAGTCATCAACTTGATGTCTTCGACCTCTGCGGGCCCGTCGCAGGGCTGAGCAGCCGCAGCCGCAGCCGCAGCCTCAGCCGCCGCAGCCTCAGCTGCCTCAGCCGCTTCCGCGGCAGCCTCCGCCTCGGCGGCAGCAGCCGCAGCCTCAGCTGCCTCAGCCGCAGCCATCTCGGCCTCGGCCTCAGCCGCAGCCGCCGCGTCCTGAGCGGCCTGCAACTCCTGCTCGAGCGTCACCACGACCTCGGGGTCGACATTGCCCTCGGCAGCCGCGGCCGCCGCTTCAGCTGCCTCGGCGGCCGCCATCGCGTCCGCTAGTGCCGCCTCCGCGTCAGCGGCTCGGGCCGCGGCATCGCTTGCCTCGGCTTCGGCCGCGGCCGCGTCAGCCATGGCCTGATCAAGCGCAGCGGTGTCGACGACCGGAGCGTCGTCGGCCGAGTCGTCGTCGCCGCAGCTGGCCGCGATGAGCGCGAGCACCACTACGAGTACCGACAACCGTTGAATGATCGTCCTTCTCATGTCTAACTCCCCCAAGAGTTGAGCGTTCGGGCACGGTAACTCAGAAATGTCAGACAGTCAAACGGTGTGGGCCCACGGATGGCGGGCCGTGGTCGGACTTGCCGCCTGTCAGAGTGGTGCGCTATTCGCCTTGGCCGGCACTGCCACGAGCAATGAAATGCCAGCGAATCATTCGACGCTCAATGAGCGTGACAGCGAGATACATGAATATGCCCATGAAGGAGAGGTAGAAGATCGCGGCGAAGACGACATCGGTCTGGAAGGCTGAATTGGCCAGGATCATTACTGGTGCCAGTCCTTCGATGGCACCGACGTACTCTCCGACAAAGGCTCCGATCACACTGATGACAGCCGAGTTCTTCAGCCCGGCGAAGATGTATGGAAGCGCGGCCGGAAACTTCACCCGGTGGAGTACCTGCCACCGAGAGGCCGAGAGCGAGTCCAACAAGTACAGCATGTCTCGAGACACGGACTGGAGACCGGTAACGGTAGTAATGACGATCGGGAAGAACGATATCAAGACCACGATGATGATCTTTGGAGTCATGACGAATCCAAACCAGATGATGAGAACAGGTGCGATGGCCAGGATGGGAATCGCCTGAGAACTGATCACCAGCGGCAGAATCGCGCGCCTAAGGGTGACCGACTCGGATATGCCTACGCCTATGAGCAAGCCAGAGATGACGGCTACGAGATAGCCAATGATCACCTCTTGGAACGTCACCCACGCATTGGGGAGGAACTGGTCAGATGCGTGGAAATAGGCTGCATAGAGAATGTCATGCAGTGGCGGCAGGATATAGTCGGGTTGGTCAAAGATTATGTTGAACAGCTCCCAAAAGACTATTATCGCGATGATAAGTATGATCGCTGGAAGGTAGTCGACTATGGATGAGAGAAGCTTGCGAGTGGCCGTACGGCCTTCAGTCTTCCGGTCGATTGCTGCCATCGTTACTCCTGCTACCGCTATTCGTCGTTGTTCCGTGATCGCGCAACTTCTCGGAAGAGTTCCTCAAGTATCTCTTCCTTGATGATGTTGAACTCAGGAGTTGTCAGCACACTATGATCACGTGGCCTGCCAAGATTGACACTGACCTCTTTACGGATTCGGCCCGGACGAGCTGTCATCATGAGCACCCGATCAGCCAGGAAGATCGCCTCCTCGACATCGTGCGTTATGAGTATGATCGTCGGTCTAGTACGCTCCCAGACGCCCAGCAGCCATTCCTGCATGACCGAGCGCGTCAGGGCATCCAGAGCTCCGAACGGTTCGTCGAGGAGCAGGACCGAACGATTGCACAACAGAGTCCTCATGAAGGCGACCCGCTGGCGCATTCCTCCTGAGAGTTGAATCGGATACTTGTCGGCGAACTGGTCCAATTCGAACTCTCGGAGTATCTCCATCGCTCGATCGCGGGCCTCTCTCCGAGGTGTTCCGAGAATCTCCAGCCCGAGTGCCACGTTCTTGCGAATATCGGCCCAAGGCATGAGCAAGTCGCTCTGAAACATGTAGCCGAAGTACGGGCGCCGATCCTCTACAACTACCCCGTCGATGAGTATGTCTCCGCTCGTGGGTGGCATGAGTCCGGCAGTCACGTTCAGCAGCGTGCTCTTGCCGCACCCACTAGGACCGACAAGGGCGACGAACTCACCGGCCTTGACGGAGAAGCCGATATCTTCAATGGCCACCATTGACCCGCCATGAGCGCTGGAGGGGAACTCTCTCGTAACGCCCACGTACCGGAGTTCGGCAACTTCACCGCCTGGCGATGAATCCGAGTTCGATGTACCTGTCGTCATGGCATCACCCGAACGCCGGAAGGACGTGCTCGCTGAAGAGCCTGGCTTGTTCTGGGATATCGAAGATGGGATCAAGCAGCACGAGGTCCAATCCCTGCTCCACCATCGGAGCCAACCCGGCCACACACGCATCCGGATCGCCGATCACCGCGCAGCGAGGCACCAGCCCCGCGTCCCCGTAGACATCGGCAGACCAGCCCGCGAACCGTTCTTTCGCCCGGTCGATCCGACCGTCGACGACGACATGGGCAAATGCGCGCTTGGACAGCGGGAAGGCCTTGCCCCGCTCGCCGACCGTCTCGAGGTGCCGGCGCAACACCGCCAACGCCCGGGCGAAGGTCTCGGCCGTGGACGAGCCCCGGCCCATCCATCCGTCACCCATTCGGGCGGCTCGTTCCAACGAGGCTGCTCCCTCACCGCCGAACCAGATCGGCGGCCCCGGCTGCTGGAGTGGCTTCGGCCCGACGTCGACCTCGGCGAAGCGCCACGCCTCTCCTTCCCATACGACCGCTCCGTCCTCCCAGCACCGCTTGATCAAGCGGATCTGCTCCTCGAACAGCGCGGGCCGGTTACGTCCCACCCCGAAGGCTGCGTCCGCAGGTCGACGATCCCCGATCCCCACCCCGAGGATCACGCGGCCACCGGAAAGGTGGTCGATCGTGGCCGCGGCTTGAGCGAGCACGACGGGATTGCGCCACGGCATGACCAGCACGGAAGTGCCCAGTTGCACCGATGTGGTGACGGCCGCGGTGAAGCTCAACAGCGTCAACGCCTCCAGCGTCGATGGCGTGGCCAGCCCGTCCCCCACCCAGAGACTGTGATAAGCGAGATCCTCGGCCCGCCTGGCCACCTCGGTGACGGCCGCCACATCGAATGGCCCCGCGTCCAGCGTCTGCGGGACTGCTAGGCCGAACTGGATCATGCGACTACCGAGAGATCAGGCAAAGGAGATCCCGTGGCGCCTGAGCATCCGGCGATACTCGATCGAGCCCGCGTCCGCCACTTTCACATGCAACTCTTCGGAAAGATCGGTAGGCACCATCTCCGGCCTCTGGGTGACTATTACCCTGCGATCCTGGCTCTCCAGCAGGTCATTGAACGCGATGTACTTGTCGTCGGGCTCGTTCTGATCATAATCTCGCGACTCGAAGAGCCAGAAGCCGCACTTGTCGCTCTGGATCGGATTGGTGGCAAAGAACAAAGCGACTCTGCCGCGCTCTGAGAAGATGCGCACAGTGAAGACGAATGGAAAGTCCACCCGGGTCTCGTGGCGGATCCTGTCGCCCTCCTCCGCGAAGGTCTCAGCGGCAGGCGGAAGTTCCTTGTAGAACATCGTCCACACTCCACCGTCATCCACCCGTGTCTCATACGGCTTGATCACCGATGAATTGGGATCGTCCGGATCGCCGAGCAAACCAGGATGAGCGAAGTCCAGGTGAGCAATGTCGAGCGAATTCTCACAGAGTCTTCCCGGACTGGCATCCCAGTCTCCGTAGTACTTCGACCAGGTATGGAATTCTGGATCCGCATACTCGGGATACTCGGGTATAGGTAGCTTGGGCTCCTCCATCGCGACCCACACCAGCCCGTACCTCTCCTCAGCACGATATGCGATAGCTCGTGCACGAGACGGAATGTGTTGGGCATCTCGCGGCTGCGACGGAATGTAGACGCACTTGCCGTTCGTGTTGTATACCCATCCATGGTATGGGCACTGAATGCAGCCGTCGTCTGTCACCCAGCCAAGCGATAGGCGTGTGCCTCGATGAACACAGATATCGGAGAAGGCATGAACTTGGCCCTCTGACCGGAACAACACCAGATCCTCACCCAGCAGCGTCACGCCAATAGGCTTGTCCCTCACATCATCGGATGCCGCACACGCTTGCCAATAGCATCGGACAGGGGTTAGGTCAGGTGCGGCTACTGCAGGAGCAACGGCAGTCATTGATGCGCCTCCTTAGGTTCTGACATAAACTCGTCGAATTCAGCTTGATTGGCTGGATGGAGCCATACTTCAGAGAACTTTCCATCACGAAAGTGATAGATGCCGATCTGGTTCCAGTCAAAGCGTCGACCGTTCCGGACGGCATGTTCGTGGTAGAGGATTATTCCGTGGTCATCGTTTCCGAGAATGTCGTGGATCTCCACCTGGAAGGTTCCATCGGTCAAGTCGTCAATCTTGTTCATCATGGTCATGATCTCATCACGACCGCGATAGCTGCCAGCTACCGGGCTGGTTCCGTCATAGTGAATGACCAGATCGTCTGTCCAGTACTGGTAGACCGTTTCCCAGTCTCGCTCACGGAAGGCGTTCACTACGGTCCGCAGTGTTGTTACATGCGGATGCTCCATGATCGTCTCCTCCATCTTGCCGGTGGCCGGGCGAACGCCTGGCGCTACCGCCTGCTGAGAGTCCCCCTTCGGCGAGCCTCGTTCACGGGCGGCCGGGGCTCAACCTAGGCGAAACCGGCGACCGCCGCAAACCTCAGACGATTGTCACCCCCACCGAGGCCATCTCCTCTAGAGCCGCCGCGGTGGAATCCGGAGCGACCCCTGCACAGTGCGCGACCAGGACAGCCGTATCGAACCCGGCCTCGGCCGCGGCCAGTGCGGTGGCTCGAACGCAGTAGTCGGTGGCGATGCCCACTACGTCCACCGCCTCGACGCCGCGCTCCGCGAGCCAGTCCCGAAGCCCCACACCCTCACTCGATCCGGCAACGCCCTCGAAGCTGCTGTAGCCGCTGCTGTACTGACCCTTGAGGAACACCTCGTCCAGCGCTACCTGCAGGTTCGGCGAGAACGCGGCGCCCTGCGTGCCGGCCGCGCAGTGCACCGGCCACGACGTCACAAAGTCGGGGTTGGTGCCCGACGCGGCGTAGTGCTCCCCAGGGTCGATGTGCCAGTCCTTGGATGCGATGACATAGTCGTAGCGGCCTTCGGCTCTGTCCAGGCCGACCAGATCGGTGATGGAGGCGGCCACCGCGTGCCCGCCCTCCACCGCCAGCGACCCGCCCTCACAGAAGTCGTTCTGCACGTCCACGATGATCAGCGCCTTCTGCATCGCGTCTCCTCCTCCATCGGTCTGCTGGGCCTGCTCCGCCTGCCTGGACCGCCCTTCCGCTCCGTTCGATGATTCTGTCGCGGCGGGCGACTCCATTCCCACCCATTCGGTGGGTATGGCCGGGGAGCGCCGGGGATGCGGAACCCGATCCTCTCCACGTAGACCCTGGCGGCGCTCCGCACAGCGACGGCGAGCGGCGGCGGGGTCGTCCTGCCAAGCCCGCTCGCCGGCGGCCACCAGCACGACCTGTGGGTCGTGGGCGTCTGCGGGCCCGGTGTCGCCTACGGGCGACAGCACCTCCGCCTTCCAGTAGCCGTCGGCATCGACGGTGCGATGCACCTGCTTGCGACCACCCACGGTGGTCTTGCCCGGCGACAACTTGCCCACCGCCCGCAAGGGCGCGCCGGCGCCCGCGCCGTCTGCGATGGCCACCAGCTTGTACACCACCGAAGCGGTGGGATGACCCGACCCGGTGACCAGGCTGGTGCCCACGAGATAGGCGTCTATGGGGGCAGCCGCCTCCTCCAGCTCAGCCACGCGGAACTCGTCGAGATCCCCGCTGGCCACGATCCGGCAGCCCTCCGCGCCGAGCGAGTCGAGCAAGGTCCGGGCGCGGATGCTGGCCGCCAGCAGGTTGCCGCTGTCGATCCGCACTGCGCCGATGTCATACCCCACTACCTGCACCGCCCGGCGGATGCCCTCCAGCACGTCGAAGGTGTCGACCAGGTAGGTGGAGCCGGTGCCGAGAGCATCTCGTTGGGCCCTGAACGCGGTGCGCTCGTCGGCGTGGGCCAGCACGAAGGCGTGGGCGGTGGTGCCCCCGGTGGGGATGCCGTAGCGCCGGCCCGCCTCCAGGTTGGACGTGGTGTCGAAGCCGCCGATGTGGGCCGCACGGGCCGCGGCCACGGCCGCGTCGGGATCGGCGCGGCGGCCGCCGCCTTCGATGAGAAGGCGACCGTGAGCCACATCGCGCACCCGGGCCGCAGCGGAGGCGACCGCGCAGTCGTAGTTGAGGATCGACAGCACGACCGTCTCGAGAACCACGCACTCGGCGAACGTGCCCTCAACGGTCAGCACCGGCGAGTAGGGAAAGAACAGCTCGCCGTCGGGGTAGCCGGTGACGTCGCCACTGAAGCGGTAAGACCGCAGCCATTCGACTACGTCGGGATCGGACACGACGCCCGCGCCGACGAGATGGTCGACAGCCTCGTCGTCGAAGCGGAAACGTTCGATGGCGTCGATGATGCGGTCAGCTCCGGCTACGACGCCATAGGCACGTCCCGCCGGCAGCCGCCGGGCGAACGCCTCGAAGACGGCCCGGCGTTCGGCGATGCCGGACTGAAGGGCCGAGGCCACCATCGTGATCTCGTAGTGGTCGGTCTTCAGGGCCACAGAGGCACCGCGATCCACGACTCAACGCTACCCGAGCAGTTCATGGGCGCTACGCGTGAGAGGCCGAGAGGTCAGGCCTCGCCTCGTGGAAGTACGCGAGGGACTCAGCGAGGCCGTGGCCCGAGCGGCCCGTGAGCGAAGCGAACAAGAGCGGGGAAACAGAGTGCTCCGTAGGCTCGCTTCCGATGATGAGCGCGTGGGGAGTCATGCACTCCATGTCGGCCGACCGCTCGGGGCTGGAGGGCAAGAAGATCACGGCCGGCACCCGGCGCCGTGTCTGGGACTTCGCCCGTTCCTACCGCCTGTCGATCGTCGCGTTCATCGGCACCGTCATCGCCTCAACGTTCCTCGGCCTGCTGCCTCCGCTGGTGATCCGGGAGATCTTCGACTCGGCCATCGCCGAGAGTGACGGCGGCTATCTGAACCTGCTCTTCGGCGTGCTGATCGCGGCAGCCGTCGGGGAGGCGCTGCTGTCGCTGGTGGAACGCAGACTCAGCGCCAACATCGGCGAGGGCCTGATCTTCGACCTTCGGCTGAGGCTGTTCGACCACGTGCAGCGCATGCCGCTGGCGTTCTTCACCCGCACCCAGACCGGCACACTGGTGAGCCGGCTCAACAACGATGTCATCGGGGCCCAGAGGGCCTTCACCGGCACGCTCGGCACGGTGGTGGCCAACATCATCACCCTGGCCGGGACGCTGATCGCCATGTTCGTGCTGGAATGGCGGCTCACCCTGCTGGCAGTGGTGATCCTGCCCGTGTTCGTGCTGCCGGCCCGGCGGGTGGGACGGGGCCTCCAGGCGATCACCCGGGAGGGCATGAACCTCAACGCCTCGATGAACAACACCATGACCGAGCGGTTCAATGTGGCCGGAGCCCTGCTGGTGAAGCTGTTCGGCCGCCACGACGATGAAGCGGCCGACTTCTCCGATCGGGCCGGTCGGGTGCGTGACATAGGAGTCCGCAGCGCCATGTACTCGCGGGTCTTCCTCATCGCGCTGACCCTGGTGGGCGCGGTGGGAACGGCCATCGTCTACTGGCTGGGCGGCCACCTCGCCATCGACGGCACGCTCACCGCGGGAACGCTGGTGGCGCTGGGCCTGTACACGGTGCGCATCTACGTTCCCCTTACGAGCCTGTCCAACGCCCGGGTCGATGTGATGTCGGCCTTCGTGAGCTTCGAGCGGGTGTTCGAGGTGCTCGACACCCCCAACCCGATCATCGACAGCCCCGGCGCCCGCGATCTGCACCAGCCGGTGGGCCGGGTCGAGTTCCGGGGCGTGAACTTCGCCTACCCGACAGCGGACTCCACGCCCGAGTCCTTGGGCGTCGCCGCGACCTCCTCCGCGGACGGCGCGGCACCCGTCGAGGTGCTGTCCGGCATCGACCTGGACATCTCGCCGGGCCAGATGGTCGCGGTAGTGGGCCCGTCGGGTTCGGGCAAGACCACGCTGGTGTCGCTGGTGCCCCGGCTCTACGACATCACCGACGGTGAGGTGCTGGTCGACGGCATCGACGTGCGCGACCTTACGCAGGCTTCGCTGCGGACCGCCATCGGCACCGTCACCCAGGATCCCCACCTGTTCCACGACACGGTGGCCGCCAACCTGCGCTACGCCCGGCCCGATGCCACTGATGCCCAACTGGCTGAAGCCTGCCGGGCGGCCCGCATCCACGATGTGATCGCGGCCCTCCCCGACGACTACGCCACGGTGGTCGGCGAGCGGGGCTACCGGCTGTCGGGCGGCGAGAAGCAGCGACTGGCCATCGCCAGGATGCTGCTCAAGGATCCGGCCATCGTCATACTCGACGAGGCCACATCGCACCTCGACACCGAGAACGAGGCCCTCGTGCAGGAGGCTCTGACCGAGGCCCTGCGGGGCCGCACTTCGCTGGTTGTGGCCCATCGCCTGTCCACCATCGTCGACGCGGATGTGATCGTGGTGCTCGACAACGGCCGGATCACCGAGTTGGGCACCCACGACGAACTGCGCCTCGCCGGAGGGCTGTACGCCGAACTGTACGAGGGCCTGCTGCGGGCCGAGATCGCCCAGCGGCCAGAGGCCGAGCGGATGGTGCCATGAGCGGGCTGATCGGCGCCGACCAGACCCTGACGGTGGGAGAGCTGGCCCAGGTGCTCCGCTGGACGCTGGACGAGGCCTTCCCGAGCGGGGTATGGGTGGCCGGCGAGATCGACAGCATCACGCGGGCCCGAAGCGGCCACGTCTACTTCGACCTGGTCGAGCGGCCTGAACACGCCGAACCGGGTGCGCCGCCGGAGGCCTCGGTGAACGTCGTGCTGTTCCGGGATGACAAGGACCGGGTCAACCAGACGATCAAGCGCCACGGAAACGCCATCCGCATGGCCGATGGCCTGCGGGTCCGCATCCAGGGGATGCTCGACTTCTACCCGCGTCGAGGGCAGCTCCAGTTGCGGATGATCGCCATCGACCCGGCCCACACGCTGGGAGCGATCGCGGCGGACCGCGAGGCGCTTCTGCGAGCCTTGGCTGCCGACGGGTCGCTGCGCCGCAACGCGGGAGCCCGGTTGGCACCAGTGCCGCTGCGGTTGGGGCTGGTGACGTCGTTGGGCAGCGCCGCCCACGCCGACATTCTGCGAGTGCTGGCCGGCAGCGGCTTCGCCTTCCAGGTGTTCGAGACCGACACGCCGGTGCAGGGCGCCGGCGCCCCCGAGTCCATAGCCGCCGCGATCGGCGCAGCCAGTGCCGGAGTCGATGTCGTGGTGCTGGCCCGCGGCGGCGGCAGCCGCACCGACCTCGTCGCCTTCGACCACGAACTCGTGGCCCGGGCCATCGCCTCGTGCGAGCGGCCGGTGCTCACCGGGATCGGTCACGAGACGGATCGCAGCGTCGCCGACGAGACCGCCCACACGGCCTGCTCGACGCCGACGGCCGCGGCGGAGGCCGTGGTGCAACTGGTCGAGGACTGGCTTGAGAGGCTCGACGACGCGGGCCAGTCCATCGCGGTGCGCAGCCGCAGGATCCTGGCCGCCGCTGAGCACCGCGCCGGCAAGGCAGCCGCCGACACCGTCCGGGGCGCGAGGACCGCATCCCGGCGGGCCGAACGCAACCTCGACACCTCGGCCCAGCGGGTCGCCCACACCGGGCGGACGGCCACTACGCGGGCCGGGCGTCGATTGGCCGCGGTCTCCTACCGGCTGGCTCAGGCCGGACCCGCGGTCGAGCGGCGGGCCACCAGCAGGCTCGATCGGGCCTCGGCCCGGGTGTCGGTGGCGGGCCGCCACGAGATCCGCCACGCCCAGCGGCACCTCGACGCCGTCACCGCCCGGGTGCGGACCCTCGACCCGGCTCTGATCCTGCGCCGGGGATGGTCGCTGACCCGCCGCGACGACGGAACGCTGGTGCGCTCGGTGCAGGACGTGTCACCCGGCGATGGCCTCGTCACCCACCTATCCGACGGCACACTTGCCAGTACGATCCGTGCCCGACAAGGCGGTAGCGAGGACCGAACCGATGAGCACTGAAGAGCCCACCTCCGGCTCGGACACAGCCGACGAGCCCGGCTACGCCGCGGCGATGGCCGAACTCGAGCAGATCCTGGAGGAGCTGGAGGGCGAGGATCCTGACGTGGACGTTCTGGCCAACCGGGTCGAGCGGGCCGCCACCCTCATCGAGATATGCCGGCGCAGGATCACCAACGCCGGCGTCCAGGTCGAGAGAGTGGTGGCCGCGCTGGAATCAGACACCGACACGTGACCATCTCTGCCGGGCAAGCAGCCGGTCCCCCCGCCGAGCTGACCGAGATCGCAGCCAGGGTTGAGGTCCGCCTCGGCGAGATCCTGGCTGCGGAGCGGCACCAGTGGGCTGAGCTGGACTCGAGCCTCGACGAGCCGCTCGGCGATCTGGCCGACATGGTCCTGGGCGGCGGCAAGCGCATCCGGCCCGCCTACTGCCACTGGGGATGGCTCACGGGCGGCGGCGCCACCGACGGGGACGGAGCGCTGGATGCCGGCTGCGCCCTCGAGATCCTCCACGCCTTCGCCCTCGCCCACGACGACGTGATGGACGGCTCCGATACCCGAAGGGGCGCGCCCACCGTGTGGCGCAAGTTCGTGCAGCGCCATCGCGACCGCGAGTGGCTCGGCGAGGACCGTCGCTTCGGTGAGGCGGCCGCGGTGCTGGTTGGGGACATGGCTATGGTGCTCGCCGACCGCACGCTGGGGCGGGTGTCCCCCGAGACCCGAGCGGTGTGGGACGAGTTGCGCACGGAGCTGAACATGGGCCAGTACCTCGATGTCGTCGGGGGTGCCCGCGGCAGCGCGACCGCGGACGAGGCCCGCAAGATCATCGAGCACAAGACGGCCCGCTACACGGTGGTGCGGCCCCTCCAGCTCGGCGCCGCGCTGGCCGGACGCCCCGAGCTGGCCGAGCCCCTGGCCCGCCACGGTCGGCCGGTCGGCCTGGCCTTCCAGCTGCGCGACGATGTGCTCGGCGCATTCGGAGATCCGGATGCCACCGGCAAGCCTGTCGGCGACGACCTCCGCGAGGGCAAGCCCACCCTGCTGATGGCTCTGGCGAGAGAAGCGGGCACACCGGCGCAGCTCCAGGTGCTGGACGCGGTCGGCACGGAGATGGACGACGAGACCGTCGCCGCCGTCCAGCAGGTGATCGTTGACACGGGTGCCCTCGCCCGCCTGGAGGGCGAGATTGCCTCGTTGCTCGATGAGGCCCTGGTGGCGTTGGAGGCCCTGCCGGACGTGCCCGCCGCCAGGGAGGCTCTAGCAGCCACAGCCCGCTTCGTGGCCCTCCGTCAAGCGTGACCGGCGTCGGGCCTACGCCGCCGACAACCCAGCGATCCGGTCGAGAACGGCTGCCACGACCTCGGCCGCCACCCGGTCGGATGACCGCTGAACCCTGTTAGAGCAGACCGTCGAGGGGAGAACGGGCCTCGGCGACTACCGCGCTGCGACGCGGGTCGATGTCTCGACGACCCCTCCCGTCGACCACCAACGTTGCGGCGACATCTGGCCGCATCGCCGACAAGTAGGCGTCCTCGGCCGGCATCCATTCGTTGATCCACCGCGAACGAGCTGTCTCGCCATCACGCTCAATCCCGCGGGCGAGCCGAACCTCCCGTGGCGTCTCCACCCAGATTGATACCGACGCGTAGTGACGCAACTGGTCGCGCAGCAGGTAGACGCCCTCGACGACCACAGTGTCCTGGCCGGGCACCGAGGCCCATTCACCTAGGCGGTCGCTGTCCCAGTCGAAGCGCTGATATCGAGCGCCCTTGCCTCGCGAGAGCGGAGCCAATACTTGGCGCTCGAGCCGTCGCCAGTCGTACGACGCTCCTATCGCATCGGATCCGATACCAGCACGCTGCCGTTCCACCGATGGCAAGTAGAAGTCATCGCCTTCAATGACCGGAACTCCCAACTCGCCCGCCAGCGCTTCTGCCAGGACACTCTTCCCGGCACCTCCAAGCCCATCGATCAGTACCAGCCGAGTCGCACTTGCATCAACCGCCTGAATCGCATTCGAGAGCCGGCGGATCTGGATCGTTCGTGCCATCGGTTCAATTCTGTCAAGCCGCTACTATAGTGATTTATTGTGATAATCTATGCTAATTTGATGCTGACTGTACCGGCGGCTGGATCCGCCGAGCACTTGGTGACATGGTAGTTGTTACCAAGTATCATTCGGACATGGGAGAAGTCCGGCAGTACTTGGTGTCGTCGTCAGGCCAGATGTCCTTGCCGGCAGCAGCGCGGCATCGGTGGGATCTTGATGACGGGGGGCCGGTCGATGTCATTGACCTCGGCTTCGCGGTGCTGACGCTCCCCCGAGGGGAGGGTCGTCGCCTCTTGAACGACCTCGTGAGCCGCGACGACCACGCTGCATTCGTGCGCTCGCTGGACGACGACCCCGAACTCGCGACCACATGAGCAGGGCTGTCCTCGACGATCACCTGCTGCGCGATCTGCTCGCTGACAACGCGAGCACGGGCCTCACCCAGATCCTCGCGGACCACGAAGCAGCGACCACGAACCTCTACCTCGTGCGGCTGTGCCGCAGTGCGGTGACCGCCGCTGGCCGAGCGCTGACAGGCTCTTGGCCAGCCAGCGCTCGGCGAGAACTCGGCCGCCGGCTGGTTGCGCTTCCCGACGACATCGCAGTCGTTCCGATGCGCACGATCGCCTTCCGGATCGCTGAACTCGCCGATGCTCATCGACTGTCCACTCTGAGTGCCGAAGCGGTGGCTGCGGCCGAGCACCTCGATGCTCCGCTCTGCGTGTGGGCCGGAGACGACGGCCCCCGTCTCCGAGCTGCCGTGTCCTCCATCGGCGGCGAGTACCGCACCATCAGCAACTGAACGACAGCGCTCTAGCTGGATCCCGCAAGACGCTGATCCGTCTCGTCCTGCGACGGCTCAGCGGGCGCTGCTACTCCGGTTCGTCGTCGGTCGTTGTTGCGGGCCGGTGGTAGACGTCGGAGCGACGGCGGCTGCGGGTGAACACAATCTGCCAGAGCTGCAGGGCCCGGGCCCGGAACGATCCGGCCGAGCTGAGCAGGTAGAAGTCCCAGGTGCGGCGGAAGCGCCCGTCGTAGGCGGGCAGGTCGTCCCAGGCCGCAGTCACGTTGCGGTGCCAGGCCATCAGCGTGCGGTCGTAGTACGGGCCGAAGTTGTGCACGTCCTCGATCACCCAGTCCTTCTCGGTGGCCGATGAGATCTGGGCCAGCGACGGGACCACGCCTCCGGGGAATATGTACTTGTCGAACCACGGGTCGGTGTGGTTCTTCGACTCCAGAGAACCGATGGTGTGGTGCAGCATCATCCCGTCGTCGGCCAGAAGGTCGTCGCAGCACCGGAAGAACGTCTTCAGGTTGCGGGGGCCGACGTGCTCCATCATCCCGATCGACACGATGCGGTCGAAGCGGCCCTCCACGTCGCGGTAGTCGCACTCGAGGATGTCGACGGGCAGGCCGGCGCACACCTGTCGGGCCAGCCGGGCCTGTTCCCCCGCCGGCGTGACTCCGGTGACCACCGCGCCGTGCTCAGCGGCCGCGAACCGGGCGAAGCCGCCCCAGCCGCAACCGATGTCGAGCAGCCTCATGCCGGGCTCCAGATGCAGTTTGCGGCAGATCAGCTCCAACTTGTGCTCCTGGGCCTCGTCCAGGTCGACAGCGCCGCGCCAGTAGCCGCACGAGTAGATCATGCGCTTGTCGAGCATTCGCTCGTAAAGGTCGTTGCCGATGTTGTAGTGAGCGCCTGCGTTCCGGCGGGCCCGCCGTACCGTCTGGCGGTTGCGGGCTTGGGCCTTGAGGATGCGCAGTGTCAGCGCGAATCTGGGCCGGACCAGCGAGCGCAGATCGAGGGCCTGCACCTCGGCGATGAACTCGTCGAGTTGGTTGGCGTCCCACCAGCCCTCCTGGTACGACTCGCCCGCGGTCGGCCAGCACCCGGGCCCAGAAGCGGTCGTCGTGCACGGCGATGTCCTGGGGCCGGTCGCCACCGACCTCGATCCCGGCGGTGTGCAGTATCTCGCGGCCCAGGTCTCTGGCTCTGTCGAGGTCAACCACGATGCGTCACGTCTCCCGGACCAGCCCGTCGAAAGGCAGTCGGGC
>JAGWAO010000043.1:0-2182 GCA_021296315.1 Acidimicrobiia bacterium
GATCACCTCATAGCCCTCGTACTGGAAGTGGTGCTCGGTCAACCAGAACGAATCGAACCCCAACCGGTCACACACCACGCCGGCGTCGATTATCTGCTCGGTGGCCCGCCAGACCTCCTTGGAGCTGTAGCGGCGGTCGGTGGGGGCCGGCGGGCCGGCGCTTGCGTCGGGGAACTCGACCCCGCCGAACAGGAACACCCCTGTGCGCACGACACCTACTGTAGAGGCCGAGCGAATAGGTCGCGATTCTTGAAGATCTTGGAGAGGCGCCGAGCGAGGCCGTGGCCCGAGCGGCCCGTCAGCGCAGCGAACAAGAGCGGGAATGACACCGCTGCGACGCGACGAACTCTCACCCGTTGGCGGGCGCTCTTGGAGCCGATTCAGCGGTCGCGAACGACTTGGAAGGCCCGCATGGTGGCCTCCCGGCACCACTCCCCCATGGCCTGGTCGACCGCCGCGACCTCCGATCGAGGCACCGCGTCCCACGCCTCCATCGACTCCCAGCGGATCACCGCATGCACCCTGCCGGGATCGTCGTCGGCGACCCACATCTCCTTGCCGACGAAGCCGGGGCGACTCTCCAGGTATCGGCTCCAGTGATGCTCTTCGACGGCCAACCACTGGTCGCGCTCGCCGGGGTCCACCTCGAAGGTCAGGAACTCGATAACCATCCACTTCAGAGTAGGCGGATGTCAGGACAGAGCGGAAGGCAGCGGGCGACTTCAGAGTAGGCGGATGTCAGGACAGAGCGGAAGGCAGCGGGCGACTTCAGAGTAGAGCGGATGTCAGGCCAGAGCGGAAGGCAGCGGGCGACTTCAGAGTAGAGCGCGGCGCGGCATAGGGTGAGAAGGTGACCGAAGCCGTTTCCGACCTTCGCAGCTACAAGGCGGTTGCCGAGGCCGCGGGGATGTTGAACCGAATATCTCGCCCCGTGAGCCTCGAGCACGAGCTGGCCGACGTGGCCGCCGCGCTGGAGCGCTCCGACGCGGGGCCAGCGCTGTTCGAGGCACCGAAGGACTCGCCGTGGCCCATCTTCTCGGGCGCGGTCTCCAGCCGGCGCACCGCGGCGCTGGCCCTGGGCTGCGAACCGGACGAGGTAGTGGACCGCATGGGCCACGCGCTGGAACCGGCCAACGGGATGGCCACGGATCGGGTCGACACCGCGGCCTGGCACGACAACTGCGTGACCGGCGACGACGTGGACCTGGCCGCCATACCCATACCCACGCACTCGCGGGGCGACGGGGGCGCCTTCATCACCGGCGCGGTGAGCGTGACCAAGGATCCGGTCAGCGGTCGGGGGAACCTGTCGTACAACCGGATGCTGATGCTGGACCGCAACGTGCTGGGCTTCAACGTCAACGAGTGGCGCGACGTGGGCACGTTCATGCGCAGCCGGCCCGACCCCGGCGCGCCCTTCGACGTGGCCCTGGCCATCGGTCTCGACCCCGCGGTGATGATCGCGGCCGGCGTGCGCACGCCCGTCGACGAACTGCTCATCGCGGGCGCCCTGCGGGGCCGACCGGTCGAGGTGTGCCGGGGCCGCACCGTCGACGTGGACGTGCCCGCGCATGCCGAAGTAGTGATCGAGGGCCGGATCCGTCCCAACCAGCGGGCCGACGAGGGCCCGCTGGCCGAGTTCCACGGCTACCACGGCGAGATGTGGCCCAGCCCCACCGTGGAGGTGACGGCCATCTCCTGGCGCCACAGCCCCATCTACCAGACGATCATCCCGGGCTGGTACGAGCACGTCTTCATCGGCAACGTGCTGCCCCGGGAGCCGCTGCTGCGCCGCTTCGTGCGCCACATCGACCCCGGAGCCGATGTGCACATCCCGCCCTACGGCAACGGCTTCCTGGCCGTCATCCAGATCGACCGCGACAACCCGGGCACACCCAAGAACCTGGCCATGGCGGCCATGGCGGCCCACATCAACATCCGCAACGTGATCGTGGTGGACCGCGACATCGACGTCAGCCAGCCCTCCGAGCTGCATTGGGCCCTCACCAACCGGGTCCACTGGCTCGACGACGTGTTCACCGCCGGCCACGCCCAGGGCCACGAGATGGATCCCACCGCCGACAACCGGGGCGTGAGCACCAAGGTGGGCATCGACGCCACCTACAAGCGGGAGCGCCGCGAGTACGGCGAGCGGGTGGCGTACGCACCCGTTGATCTGCAG
>JAGWAO010000043.1:2188-16702 GCA_021296315.1 Acidimicrobiia bacterium
TGTCATGAGCGGGCCGCGGCGGGTGGTGGGCGCTCCGACCGGGAAGTACCTGTCATGAGCGGGCCGCGGCGGGTGGTGGTGGCCATCAGCGGGGCCACCGGCGTGGTCTACGGGATCCGGGCGCTGGAGTTGCTGCGCGGGGTCGACGATGTTGAGACCCACTTGGTGATGACGGGTCCTGGCCGCCAGACGCTCGCCTACGAGACGGACCTGGCCCCGGCCGATGCCGAGGCCCTGGCCGATGTAGTCCACGGCTCGCGTGACATCGCCGCTCCGATCTCGTCGGGCTCCTACGCCACGGCGGGGATGATCATCGCCCCCTGCTCGATCAAGATGCTCTCCGCGGTGGCCAACTCCTATGGCGCAGACCTCGTGTCTCGGGCGGCTGACGTGACGCTCAAGGAGCGGCGGCCGCTGGTGATGATGGTGCGAGAGACGCCACTGCACCTCGGCCATCTGCGCCTGATGGTCCAGGCTGCGGAGATCGGTGCGGTGGTGTACCCGCCGGTACCGGCCTTCTACACCCGGCCGGAGTCGATCGAGGATCTGGTGGACCACACTGTGGTGCGGGCCCTGGAGCATCTCGGCGTCGAGGTCGGCGACATCCCCCGCTGGGGCCAGTAGCCCGCCCTTCGCCCCGCCTCGGCGAAATTGATGCGGATATTGGCCCTATATGGGCCGTAACTCCATCAATTTCGTGGGGCGGACTGATCAGGGCAGGGTTCGGAGCACGGCGTCGGCGGCGTTGCGGCCGGCGGCCCCCCAGATCCCCGCCCCCGGGAACGTGCCCGCACCCGACAGGAACAGTCCCGGCACCGGTGCCCGGTGGCGGCTCAGGGCCCGGCGCCGTCCGAACAGCGACGACAGGGGCGAGCCCGCGTACGACGGGGTGTAGCCGCGGCCCAGGAACAGCTCGCGCTCGTAGCGGTCCGGGGTCATGGTCCGGTAGCGGTCGATCGACTGAAGGAAGCCCGGCTGCAGCCGGCTCGACCACACCTGGAGCCACCGGGCCGGCTCGGGAGATCCGTCCCAGCCCCCCTCGAGGTTGTACGGCGTGAACAGCGCTTCGAGGCTCAGCACGTGGTGGCCGTCGCGGCTGCGCATCGACGGGTCCAGCACCGACGGCACGTTGGCCATCATCGTGGGGCGCTCCGCCACCCGCCCCAGGCTCCGCAGCCGGTGGGCTTCGGTCACTTCGGCCGCGGTCGGTGAGATGACGTAGTTGGACTGGCCGGGATCCCGGTCCTCGAAGAGGTCGAGCAGGTCCGAGTCCTCCAGCACCGGATAGCGGGGGACGTCGGTGATGACCGCGTCGATCTTCGACTGGTACCCCTCCCCGGGCGCTTGCGACCGGGCCCGGTCGACGAAGCGCCGGACGGCACGACCACCGGGCTTCGGGAGCCACTGGGACGCCACTGTGACCGGATCGCAGGCGGTCACCACCGCCGCGGCGGGGATCTCGGTGCCGTCGGCCAGGCGCACGCCCCTCACCCGGTGTGCGTCGGTGAGCAGTCCGCTGACGGCCGACCCGCACCGCAGGCGGCCTCCGGCCGCGGTGAACGAAGCTGCGAGGGCGTCGGTCAGCGCGCCGCTGCCGCCCACGGGACGGCCAGTCTTGACGAGGTGGCGCACCGCGTACTGTGCGCCGGCCAGACCGGTTCCGGGCCGGTCGGGCGCCACGCCCCAAACCGTGGGTCCGTTGCTGATCGCCGGCATAACCAGGGCCTCGTCGTCGAAGTACGACCTCAGCACGTCCAGGGCGCTGGCCCGGCTCCACTGCAGGAGCCGTACGCCGCCCAGCCCCCGGCGGGCCAGCACGCGGGCCAGCATGCGCGACGTGGAGGCCGGTCCGGTGCCCATCTCCAGGGTCAGCTCCGCTACCGGTCGGGCGTCGGCGAGATAGCGGCGGTAGGCCTCGGCCTGCGCTGGACGGTGGCGCCCGATCGACTCGATCGTGCGCTCGCTGTCGTTGAAGAACAGCCACGGCCGGTTGCTGTCATGGTCCAGGTAGACGGTGCTGGGATCGGCCTCCAGGTACCGCAGCCCGTGGGCAGCCAGGTCCAGATCGTCGATGAAGGGCATGGCCCGCACTAGCGTGTGGTCGCAGCTGCAGATGTTGAAGCGGGCATCCAGATCGCTCACCGTCGAGGCGCAGCCGCCCACTTGGTCGCGGGCCTCCACCAGCAGGGTGTCGACACCGGCTCGGGCCAGGTAGGCGGCACAGACGAGGCCGTTATGACCGCCGCCCACCACCACAGCGTCGGCGTCGCCGGCAGTTCCCGAGCGGCTGGACCCGGCGCCGACCTCTGGGACAGCACCGGCGCTGATCACGGCGGTGTCGCTGTCCGGTCCTCGTCGGTGCGGACCACCACCACGGACTCGGTCTGCCGCCGATCGAGTTCAGCCACCAGGTCCTGCACCTGCGGATCGTCAGGGTCCGCCCCGGCCACGGCCACCGTGAATCGGGCCGAGCGGGGCACGTTCTTCATCATGCCGACCTCGCTGGTGAGGGCGGCGGCGGCCCTGGTGGGCGTCAGCCGCTGGTAGGGCGAGCAGCCGGCGGCTGCGGCCACTCGCAGTGGCCGGTGAACCCGGTCAGCGATCACGTAGCCGAGCGCATCGGCGCCGATGCAAGCCACGACGTGGGTGGACGACGAGGGAATGGGCGGCTCCCACGGCGCGGGGGCGGTGAAGGGGCGGCGGCGGGCTCCATCAGCCTCAACAACTATGTGATCGGCGGCTCCGGTGGCAAACCAGCGGTCGACTTCTTCCGGCGCGAACCCGAGTGCCTTGCGCTCATCGGTGGTGCGCCACACCAGCACCGCGTCGTCGCGGTCGAGAGCGGCGGCCAGATCGTTGTCGGTGGGCCCGATCAGGCACGGTAACCCGCCGGTGCGGTCACACCCCATGCGGGTGGTGGTGGTCAGCAAGGTGCGGGCCGGCAGGTTCCGGCCCAGCGCGAACAGCAGAGTCGTCTTGCCGCCGCCGCCGACCAGCGCCACCAGCGACCGGCTCCCCAGCCCTAGGGCTTGAGCGGTGCCGGCTGGGTCGGTGACGCGCACGTTGCTGCCGGTGGTCAGATCTCCCGGATCTTGCGGGCGAGCGCGACGATGACCGCGACGAGCACGCCCAGGACTACGAGCCGTTTGAACTTCTTCACCGCGTGAAGCGTAATGGGCGATCCGGCGACCGCGGCGAGGCAGATTGCCCCGCGACGGAGGCAAGCCGTGCGGGCCGGTTACCCTGCCGTGCGGAGGTGTCTGAGCGCCTGGTGGGCTCCCCCGCCTTCAAAGCGGGTGGGACGGGCGATCCCCGTCCGGCGGGTTCGCACGATTGGCCCGAAAACCCCTGTTGAGCTGTGCTAACGCTCAGGTGGTCAATTCTTGGTCCACTCTTGATACTACAAACGAAGCGCGTACCCCCTAAGGCACGCGCTTCCTGCACCGGCTCATCTCCCCGTTTGTGCGACCCTAAACCCGGCCTCCGGCTAACGCAGGGTGCCGGCTGGCACTGACCGGACCACCACCGAGCCCCCTCAGACGTTGAGCAGGTCTCGGGCGCCGGTGTCGCTGGAGGGATGGCGCAGCTTCGACATGGCCCTCGCCTCGATCTGGCGGATCCGCTCCCGGGTGAGGTTGAAGTGCTCGCCGACCTCCTCGAGGGTGCGGGGCTCGCCGCGGTCGAGGCCGAAGCGCAGCTTGAGGATGTCGCGCTCGCGCTCGTCCAGCGGCGACAGCAGGCGCATGATCTCGTTGGGCAGCATGGTGGTGGCCGCGGTGTCGAAGGGCGAGTCGATGGACCGGTCCTCAACGACGTCACCCAGCTCGGCGTCGCCGTCCTGGCGCAGCGGCTCCGACAGCGACAGCGGCTCGGACTGGAAACGCAGCGCCTCGGTGACCTTGTCCTCGGGCATCTCCACCTCGGCGGCCAGCTCCGAGAGGGTGGGCGGCCGGCCGTACTTCAACTCCAGTCGGGAGCGGGCCTTCTGGAGGCGGGCCAGCGTGTCTCCCGCGTGGACCGGCAGCCGGATGGTGCGGCCGGTGTTGGCGATGCCCCTGGTTATGGCCTGGCGGATCCACCAGGTGGCATAGGTCGAGAACTTGAACCCCTTGCGCCAGTCGAACTTCTCGACCGCGTGCATCAGACCGAGGTTGCCCTCCTGGATCAGGTCGAGCAGCGGCAGGCCCGACGCCTGGTACTTCTTGGCGATGGAGACCACCAGCCGCAGGTTCGACTGCACGAACGTTCGCTCCGATTCCAGGCCCCGCCGCTCCTTGCGGCGCAGGTCCCGGCGGCGGTGGTCAGTCAGGGAGCCGGGGGCAGCCTCCTTGAGTTCATTGCGGGCCGCCAGTCCGGCCTCGATGTCCTGGGCGAGCCGGACTTCGTCGTCCTTGGTCAGCAGCGGGTACTGGCCGATGTCGGTGAGATAGAGGCGGACCAGATCCTCCTCGTCTCTCTCAACTCGCTCCTTGACCTTTACCACGTACCCCCACTCCGGGTCCAAAGGAGCCGGTCTTCAACGACCGCCGCCCCACGCGCCATTGCTGCGATGAACGATAACGACGATTTCCCCATCGCCAACCAGACCCGCCGCGAACCTCGCTCGACCTCTAGGGCCAGCCGTCGAACCGCAAGACCGACGGTCCGACGATGCCGCCAACCTCCGCCAGAGCCCGCTCAGCCTCGTTCACGGCTCCCCGCCCCTCAGCTCCGTCTCCGGGCGCGCCGCCGGCGCGGTGCTCGCGGTCCAGGTCGAACCCGAGCAAGCCGGACGTTGAGATCAGGGCTCCATCGCAGTGAGGTGCAGCGTGCTCGCAGATCTCCGCGTAGACGCGCAGCAGTTCAGGCACGAGCACCTTCCGGGCGATGTCGAGCCGCTCCAAGGATCCCTCCGACGCCGCGATCTCGTCGAGCGCGGCGACCAGCGCCACGTCCGCGGGGGCGGCCTGCCTCCAGGGAGCCATCACCTCGGAGTCGGGCTGGAGCCCGTCGAGCGCTTCACGGTGCGAGGCGAGCCGGCGGCTCAACTCCGACATCGATGCCGCCGCCTCGGCGTGCTCGGGAGTGTCCGCGGCCTGTGCGGCCCAGGCTTCGAGCACCTCCGACAGCCGACCGCAGATCCAGCGCAGGGCGCACACCAGCCGGGCCGTCTGGGCCACCGAGTAGCCGCGGCTCACGGAGCGCTTGCCTATGGGCGAGCGCTAACGGGTGAGAGCCATGTCGCGTCGTAGTGGCGTGACTCCCGCTCTTGCTCGCTTCGCTCACGGGCCGCTCGGGCCACGGCCTCGCTCGGCTCCTTCCGGGGATCCATGTGGACCGCTCCCTATCCGCTCGGCCTCTGGCGGTAACGGTTGATGATCGGCATGCGCCTGTCCCGGCCGAACGCCCGGCCGGTGAGCCGGGGACCGATCGGCGTCTGGCGGCGCTTGTACTCGGCGGTGTCCACCATGCGGCACACCTGTTCCACCACCTCGGCCGGCGCGATCTGCGCCTGCTCGATCTCGGCGACGCTGCGAAGCTCCTCGACGTACAGGCGCAGGATGGGATCGAGCACCTCGTAGGGAGGCAGCGACTGGTCGTCGCGCTGGCCGGGAGCCAGCTCGGCCGAGGGCGCCTTGGCCAGCACCGTGGCCGGGATGAGCTCGCTGCCGGCCTGCTGGTTGCGCCAGCGGCACAGCTCGTACACGTCGAGCTTCCACAGGTCCGCGACCACCGCGTACGCACCGGCGGTGTCGCCGTAGAGGGTGGAGTAGCCCACCGCCAGCTCGCTCTTGTTGCCGGTGGTGAGCACCAGCCAGCCGTGCCCGTTGGCCAGCGCCATCAGCGTCGTGCCGCGGATGCGCGCCTGGAGGTTCTGATCGGTGAGCCCGCCGGGGTCGAGTCCGTCGCCGAGACCGGGTTCGAGCATGTCGGCCAGTGCTGCGTGAGCCGGTTCGATGCCGACGATATGAGCGTCGATACCGAGGTTGGCAGCCAGCTTCTCGGCGTCGGTCACCGAGTGCTCGCTGGAGTTGCGTGACGGCATCAGCACACCGTGCACATGGTCGGCGCCCAGCGCGTCGACCGCGATGGCCGCGGTCAGCGATGAGTCCACCCCGCCGGAGAGGCCCACGCAGACGTCGCTGAACCCGCTCTTGTGGACGTAGTCGCGGGTGGCCAGCACCAACGCGGCCCAGCGCTGGGCGTTCAGGTCCATGGGCGGCGCGATCGGCGCGGCCACGGGTTCGTGGCCCGGTTCCGGTGTGCCCCCCGGCGTCACCGCCGCGATCGGGCGCCGGTGCCGCTCGGGCAGGGTCTGGGAGCGTGGCGGCAGATCCAGATCGAGGATGTCGACCGACTCGGCGAACGACGCGCACCGGGCTGCCACCGAGCCGTCGGCGGAAATCACGAACGATCCGCCGTCGAAGACGAGTTCGTCCTGCCCGCCGACCAGGTTCACGCAGACCACCGGCACGCCCGCTTCGGCCACTCGCTGACCGATCACCCGCTCTCGGGCGGCCTGCTTGCCGGCGCGGAACGGCGACCCGTTGACGTTGAGCACCAGCTGCGCGCCGGCCCGGGCGAGATCGCTCACCGGCCCGTCCTCCACCCAGGCGTCCTCACAGATGGTCACGCCGACAACCGCCCCGCCGATCTCGAACAGCGGCGGTTCGCCGGTGCCGGGATGGAAGTGCCGCAACTCGTCGAAGACGTCGTAGTTGGGGAGGTGGCGCTTGCGGTAGACGCCTCGCACCTCACCGGCCGCGCACACTGCCACCGCGTTGTAGGCCTCGCTGAAACTCTCCACCCCGGCCATGTCGGGCACCCGCCGGCCGGACTCGCCCTCACCATCGACGAAGCCGACTACCGCCGCACACGCACCGGTCCGCGACGCGAAGCGATCGAGCGCGGCGCGGCTGGCCGCGACGAAGCCCGGGCGGAATACCAGATCCTCGGGCGGGTAGCCCGTGATGGCCAGCTCGGGCAGCACCGCAACATGGGCGCCTGCCGCGTCGGCTCGGGCCAGCGCCTCGGCTGCCAGGGCCGTGTTCGCCTCCAGGTCCCCGACGGTGGGGTTGACCTGGCAGATCGCCACCCTCAAGCGGTCGGGGCCCGCTCCGGAAGCAGCGTCAGCGGCCATTGCGGGCCGGCTGGCCTAGAGGCCGAGCGGGTAGGCGGCGATTCGTGGGGATCCTGGCAGGACGCTCAGCGAGGCCGTGGCCCGAGCGGCCCGTGAGCGCAGCGAACACGAGCGGGAGTGGCATCGCTGCACCGCGAGGAGGCATCCCCGACCGGCGCATGCCTTCAGTTGTAGCCGACGAGGGCTTCGCAGATGGTTCTGGTCAGCAGCGTGGTCACGTGGTAGGGGTCGGCGTTGGCGTTGGGTCGGCGGTCCTCGATGTAGCCCTTGCCGTCGCGGGCGACCTGCCACGGGATACGCACCGACGCGCCACGATCTGACACCCCATAGGAGTACTGGTCATACCGCTCGGTCTCGTGCTCACCAGTCAACCGGAACTCGATACCGGCGCCATAGCCGCCCAGGTGCTCCTCGGGCTTGCCGGCCATACCCAGCGCCTCGCACGCCGCGATGATCGGCTCATAGCTGTTGCGCATCGCTTCGGTCGACACGTTGGTGTGCATGCCCGCACCGTTCCAGTCGCCCAGCATCGGCTTGGGCTCGATAGTCACCTCGATGCCGTGCTTCTCCGCCAGGCGGAACAGCAGGTAGCGAGCCACCCACATATGGTCCGCCACCGTCACCGTGTCCAACGGCCCGATCTGGAACTCCCACTGGCCCGGCATCACCTCCGCGTTGGTGCCCGCAATCGTCAAACCGGCCTGAATACAGGCGGTGGTGTGCTCCTCTATCAGATCACGACCCGAGATCCGGCCCGCACCAACCCCGCAGTAGTACGGACCCTGCGGCGGCGGGAACCCCGCCGGCGGGAACCCCGCCGGCCAACGCGTCGTCGCATCCAACAACGTGTACTCCTGCTCCATACCGAACCACGGATCCTGGTCCTTGTACTTCTCCCACACCGCCACACACTCCGCCCGCCGGTTGGTGGGATGCGGCGACAGGTCATGGGTCACCAGCGTCTCACACAGAACCAAAATATTGTCACCACCACGAACCGGGTCGCCGCAAGTGAACACCGGCCTGAGCACCACATCAGAATTGTCGCCCGTCGCCTGATTCGTCGACGAACCATCAAACCCCCAAATCGGGGGCGCCTCATCATTGGACAGAATCTTCGTCTTCGTACGAATCTCGCCCACCGGCTCAACACCATCAATCCACAAATACTCAGCCCGATAAGTCACGTCGTCTCCTTGCTGTGCTTGTCTCGGCTAATGGGTTTCGAACGTTGAAGGAGGCTATCGGCCCATTACTGATTCTCGGCCCACCAGCGGTCCAGTCTGCGGAGCAGTTCCTCGGTGGAGAGCACCCCCTCAGAGCGCTTGAGCTCCAGCAGCCAGGCGAGGGCCTTGCCCACGTCGGGACCGGGCGGCAGGCCGAGATGGGCCATGACCGCCTCACCGTCGATCTGGGGCCGCTCCGCCGCCTTGCGCTCGGCTTCGGCCAGTTCGGATATGCGGCACTCCAGGTCGTCTATCTGGCGGTGGAGGTCGGCCTCCCTCTGGAGGTTGCGGGTGGTGCAGTCTGATCGGACCAGCTGGTTGAGACGACCCAGCAACGGCCCGGCGTCCCGGGCGTAGCGGCGCACCGCGGCGTCGCTCCACCCGGACGCGTAGCCCTTGAACCGGCCCGACAGCCGCACCAGCTCGCTCACGTAGTCGACCGTGCGCTCGTCGAAGCCGAGCGCGGTCAGCCGCTTGCGAGTCATCCGGGCACCGACCGCCTCGTGGTGGCGGAAGGTCACCTCACCGTGCTCGTAGCTGCGGGTGCGGGGCTTGCCGATGTCGTGGAACAGCGCCGCCAGCCTGACTACCAGGTCGTCGGGCGTCTTGGCCACGACCGCGATGGTGTGGGCCAGCACGTCCTTGTGCCTATGGATCGGATCCTGCTCCATCTGCAGGTCCGGCAGCTCCGGCACGATCTCCGCCATCCTGCCGCGGTCGATGGCCGACCACAGCCGGGGGGCTGGGTTGTCGCCGCTGACCAGGTGGCAGAGCTCCTCTCGATGTGTCCGCCCGGCATCCACGATGATCACCCTAAGGCAGCCTATGATCCAGCTTCACTGTTCGGTTTCGTGACACAACGGAGCCGAGCCCGCGGTGTATGGTGGGCGCCTGGAAAGGAGTTCCTCATGCGATCACTGAGGCTCGCTACGGTAATCTTTGCGCTGGCGTTGGTCGCGGCGGCGTGCAGCGACGACGAGAACGGCGAGGAGGAGCCGGTCGACGCGATAACGACAACAACCGAGTCCTCCGCCCCCACCACCACCCAGCCCCTGGTGACCACCCCGACGACCGCGCCGGTGGAGGTGTCCCCGACGACCACCGCCGTGGAGGTGGTCTCGACGACCAGCACAACGGAGCCGCCGGAGGCCGGGACCAGCCTGGGGCCGCCTCCACCGCCGAGCAACGTACGGTGCCAGGCCGGCAACGCCGAGAATGAACTCCTTGTCGAGTTCGATGCCCTTCCCAATCCGTCTGACATCGCCCATATCCGCGTCTACGTGTCGGTGGACGGCGGACCGATGATCACCAACGGCGAGTACACAGTCGATCAGATCGACACCACCCGCTCCGGCGGCGACCGCTGGGCCGCTCGGGCCCGGAGGCTGTCGGCGAACGTGCCTCTCCGGCTCGCCGCGACTTCCTTCAACCAGTTGGGCCAGGAGTCGGGCTGGTACATCGTGGAGGGCCTCTACACCGGTCCAGGGGCACCCTGCGGCGACCCGGCAGATCTGCCTCCGCCCACGTGCACCGCCGGCTGCGACGAGGAAGAGGGCGAACCCGGCGCCTGACGGACTTGTTGCGCCGGCCGGGAACCAGATCGACCCGGCCGGCGTCATAGGTGTTGACCGTCCTAGCCGGGAGGACACCCATGCATGAAGCCGACCACTCTCGTTCGAGATCGCTTTGGCGCCCCTTGAGGGTCATGCTGCTGGTGCTGCTGGGCGCGGCCCTGGCGTTGCTCAGCGCCTGCGGCGGCGACGACGACGACTCGGAAGCGTCTGCCACGAGGCTCGCCGCCCCCGCGGCTGAGGGTGGGACCTTCGACCGGGCCGGCCCCGGCGACGCCTCGGCAGGGAGCCCGGTGGCCACGGCCGAAGAGCCACCGGCGCCGACAACGGTGGCAATGACCTCAGCGGCGCCGACGCCGGACGCCGGAGCCGCCCTGGCCGTTTCCACCGCGCTCACGCCCGCCGATCTGGGACGCGAGATCGTGTACCGGGCCACGATCAGCGTGCAGGCCGACGATGTGACCGCGGCCAGCAGCGAGGCGGTGGCCATAGTCCAGGGACTGGGCGGGATCGTGTTCTCCCAGACGACCCGCACCGAGCCCCAGCCCCGAGCCGAGATCGTGTTCAAGGTGCGTCCGGCCGACTTCTCGGCTGCGCTGGAGCGCCTGGCCGGTGTGGGGAAGCTGGTCGACCAGTCGATCAGCGCAGACGATGTGACGGAGCGGGTCGTGGACCTCGAGAGTCGCATCAGCACGGCCGAGACCAGCGTGGCCCGCCTGCGCCGGCTTCTCGACGAGGCGGTCGACCTCGAGGATGTTGCCGCGATCGAGCGCCAGTTGCTCGACCGGGAAACGACGCTCGAGGTCCTGCGCGGGCAGCTGCGCACCTTGCGCGACCAGGTGGATCTGGCCACCATCACCCTGGCCATCACCCAGTCGCCCACCGTGCTGCCCGACACCGGGATGATGGTGCAGGCCTGGGTGTCGGACGACGCCGACGACCCGTGCCTGGGCACCTTGCACTTCACCGCCGACCCCGACTCCACCCTGTACTTCTGCCTGGAGGTGGAGAACACCGGCGCCTCGGCGCTGACCGACGTAACCGTCCGCTCCCGCGAGGTGCGCCTCGATGTCGGCTCTTTCGAACTGGTTCAGGGCGGATTCGACCGGATCGAGCCCGGTGATCTGCTGGTTGCGGTGCTGGACGAGCCCGTCGAGGACGGGCGGGTGGCGGGCCGGGTCGCCACCCGAGGTCTCGAGGTGAACCTCGAGGTCGAGGCCGTGCCGGTGGACTCCGAGGGAGCGCCCCTGCAAGAGGTCTCGGCATCCGCCTGGGTTTTCGTGGACGTGGACCCTGACGAGTCGCTTCCCGGCTTCCGCGACTCCATCTCCGACGGCGCCGGGTTCCTGCGCTCCCTCGTGGGTGTGGCCCTGGTGGTGATCGGGGTACTGATCCCGTTCCTGCCGTTCGTGGCCGTGATCATCGCCTTGATCTGGTGGCGCCGGCGGCGGCGCCTCCGCCGGCCGAGGCTCGACAAAGCAACGAAGCCTCCCGCACCTGCGCCGGCACCGCCGCCCCCGCCCGCTCCCGAGCCCGAGCGCTCTGCCGATCCCTCCTAACCTGTCGCGGTCGCCGCCGCGAGAGGAGCAGGAATGGGCGCACTGCAGGAACGCAACAAGCAGATAGTGGCCCGGTACTGGGAGGCGGTCTATTCCCACGACTGGGACGCGGTCGGGGGGTTCTTCACTCCCGAGGCCAACTACCTGGACGTGGGCACGGGCGAGTCGGGCGGGGGTGCCCACGGCCCGGCCCAGATAGTGGCCCGGCTGCGGCTGGGCCTGGAACCGGTGCAGCGCCACACGCACGAGCCGGGCCTGGTGGTGGCCGAGGGTTCGGTGGTGGTGACCGAGCATCTCGAGGTCTGGTGGTTCCACACCGGTGAGGTGGTCCGGCACCCGTTCACCTCGGTCATGGAACTGGACGACGACGGCTTGATCACCCGCTGGTGGGACTACTCCAACCTGGCAAACCTGCTCGACAACGCGCCGCAGTGGTGGCTGGAGCACATCGCCTCGGGCTGGCGATCCACCCTCGACGCCTGACGCTGCCGAGCAATGCCCGAGTCCCAGGAGGATCCGCAGATGACCAGCTCACCGGACCCAGCCGCCGTCTGGCGGGAGTTCTGCAGCCGGATCGCCGAAGCGGGGGCGGCCGTGCTGCGCGACCCGGCGGCGGCAGGGCCGCGCAACCAGGCAGAGGGGCTGCGGTGCCTCAGCCGGCAGCTGGTGTTCTCAGTGCAGGACGCGGTGGAGTTCCGCGACCCCGACTTCCCCGCCTTCCACCGCTTCGACGACGACGTGACCAAGTGGGGAGGCCCCAACACCGACAACAACTACCTGCGCTGCTCCATCGACCCGGCCGGCCTGTACCGGCTCACCGCCGACGTGGCCGGCTGCCGCAATGCGATCCTCTCGCTGCATGAGGGCGACATGCAGCTCGGCCGGTACGGCGTGTTCAGCGAGTGCTCGCTGCATGACCTGCGTCTCGAGGACGGGCGTCTGGAAGTGATGATCGGACCCGACCGGCCTGCCGGCACCGCCAACTGGATGGCCACCAACCCCGAGGCGCGCCATCTCGCGATCCGGGTCTACGTGTGCGACTGGAACGCCGACGGGGTACCCGACTTCTACATCGAGCGCCTCGACCGGACCGGCGACCGGCCGGAGCGGCTTACCGTCGACCGCATGGCGGAGGCGCTGCAGGAGGCCGCGGGCTGGGTGGAGGCCTCGATCCCCTTCTGGCTGCGCTTCATCGAAGGGATCCGTGAACGCAACGGCGACAATGTCCTGACCCCGCCCTTGCCGGCCCAAGGCGGCGCCGACAACATCGCCTACGGTGGCGGATTCTGGAACCTCGGCGACGACGAGGCCTGGCTGATCACGTTCGAGCCACCCGAGGCCTTCACATGGTCGATCCAGACCCACACCTGGCCCTGGTTCGAGTCGGGCGACCTGGCTCACGCCCAGACCAGCCTCAACGACACCCAGGCTCACGCCGACCGCGACGGCGTTGTGCGGGCGGTGGTCTGCCACCAGGACCCGGGCGTTCCCAACTGGATCGACACCGAGGGCCGCCCGGTGGGCATGTGCATCTACCGCTGGATCGGCGCATCCGATGCACCGGCTGCCGAGGGGTCCGTCCTCCCGCTGGCAGAACTGCGCGGCCACCTGCCCGCAGACCATCCGACGGTCACGCCCGACGAGCGCCGCGGCGTGATGGCGGCCCGGCGCCGGGGCGTGCACCGTAGGTTCCGGCGCTAGTCGGGCAGGGCCTCGGACCAACTCCAATGGACTGGAAGCCTCCGCCGCGGCCTCGCTGGGTGGACCGGCTCAACGGCCACGCCGACCATGTCGGCCACGCCCGGAGGCTCGTGCCGCTCGAGCCGGACGAGCTGATCGCGGCCGCCACCGAGGAAACCGGACTGGACGACTTCGGGCAGCCCGGCGAATTCGGCGACGGCGAAGCCAGCGGCGCTGGCTGGCGAACCCATTTCGAGACCTTCATGGAGGCGCTCGAGAGCGAGGGCCGGCTCCACCTCACCGGTCGGATCCTCACCCGCACCGACCTTCTGGCCGCGTTGCGCAACCGGCTGGAACTCGTCGATCTGTGGAAACACCGGACCGACATCGGCAAGCAGCCGCTTGACGGACCCCTGGTCGTGATCGGGGCAGCCCGATCGGGCACATCCATCGTGCACGAACTGCTGGCCCTCGACCCGGCCCACAACACCCCCACCACCTGGAAGGTTCACCGGCCGGCGGCCGCAGCCACCGGCGACGCCGAGACGGTGGCGGCGGCCCGACGAAGCGTCGACGCGGTGGTGTCGTTCTGGCACGACGTGCAGCCCGAGTACGAGACGATGCACCACAACGGTGGCGACCTCCCCACTGAGTGCATCTTCCTGACCGTGCCCACCTTCCTGTCCGACAACTGGGCCGGCACCCACACCGTGCCCAGCTACAGCCGGCATCTGGCGCTGGCCGACCACCGGCCCGCCTACGAGTGGCACCGCCGCACCCTGCAGACGCTCAGTCTGCGCGAGCACGGCCGGCGCTGGGTGCTCAAGGCGCCGAGCCACCTGGCCACCCTGCGGGAGCTGTTCGCGGTCTACCCCGACGCCGGGGTCATGCAGCTCCACCGGGATCCGGCCGCCACACTGCCGTCGATGCTGAGCCTCATGGGCACGCTCAAGTGGATGCGTACCGATGGGGTCGACATGGAGCCTCTCGTCGGGCCGACCATGGCGGGCGTCGCTCACCTGCAGCGTCGGGCCATCGGTGACCGGGCCTCGGGCCGGCTGCCCGACGACCGGTTCTTCGATCTGCACTACGCGGAGCTGCTGGCAGACCCGGTGGGGGCCATCGGCGCGGCCTACGAGCATTTCGGCTGGGCCATGCCGGTCGGGTTGCCCGGCGCGGTCACTGACTACCTGGCCCGCAAGCCGAAGGACGCCAAGGGCCGCCACCGCTACTCACCCGAGTCCTTCGGCTTGACCGCTGAGGGGATCCGGGCCGAGTTCCACGACTACATCGACCGCTTCGACGTAGTCCCCGAGGGCTAGACGGCCAAGCGCGAATCTCTCAAGAAAATATACTTG
>JAGWAO010000044.1:0-800 GCA_021296315.1 Acidimicrobiia bacterium
CGTGAGCGTGTTGGCCCTGTTTGTACTAACGAGCCAGGCCAGCGCCCAGGACGGGCCGTCCATGACGGCGGACCCCGCCTACGTACCGGCCGAGGGCGAGTACACCTTCACCGTCAGCGCATCCGGGTTCACTCCCGGTCTTGCGCTGTTCGTGCTGCCGTGCACCGTTCCCGGCGACCCGATGACCCCCGAGAACGTCGGGGAGGCTATGGCGCGAGTCGGCCAGGACGATTGCGACCTCGGCAGCCTGACGCCCGCGGTGGTCGGCGCCGACGGCACCCTCAGCATAGAGGTCACGGCGACAATCGGACAGAACTTTGTGTGGGTTGCCGGCGATGCTGCACAGACAGAGTCTGCCGCCGCGCCGGTGTTCATCGGTGAGATGGCCGACGACATGGCCGACGACATGGACATGGCCGACGACATGGCCGACGACATGGGTGACGACATGGCGCCCGAGGGTGCAGCCGAGACGGGCTTCGGCGGCACCGCCGGATCCGACGGCAACAGCCTGGCCGTCCCGCTGGCCGCGACCCTCGCCGCAGTGACCCTGCTCGGCGGTGCCGTGCTGGTCACTCGACGCAACGCCTAACGACATACCAACCCGCTGGGGGCGCGGGAGTTCATGACGGACACCAAGCCCTGAGCGGCGAGACTGCGGACTGAGGCAGCGGCACACACGGCCGCTGCCTCAGTCGCGTCAGGGAACGATCACCAACCTCACCGAGACCGCGCCCGGCACTCCCTCACCGGCCATGGCGAGCACGGGTATACTCGCCCGCACCTGCGAGAGATCGGCT
>JAGWAO010000044.1:905-7747 GCA_021296315.1 Acidimicrobiia bacterium
GCGGCCGTGGCCGGCCCGGGAACGTACACGTTCACGGTCACGGGATCGGGCTGGAGTCCAGGCCTGCTGGTGTTCATCGTGCCGTGCACCGTTCCCGGCGAACAGCTCACAACCGCCACGCCGACAGATGAGATTGTGGCCGTTACATCGGCCCTTGGCACTGACGACTGCGTACTCAGCCCCATCGGCGGCCCGGCGCCTGTCGGGGGTGACGGCACCTTCACCGTTGAGGTCACCCACGACGTCCCCGCCAACTTCGCGTTCGGTGCCGGCGACGCCGGAGGTACTGAGGCCGGGGCTGCTCCAGTGCTCTTCATCGCTGAGGACATGGGCGACGACATGGCACCCGACGGTGCAGCCGAGACAGGCTTCGGCGGCATGGCCGGATCCGACGGCAACAGTGTGGCCGTTCCGCTAGCCGCCACCCTCGCGGCAGTGACCCTGCTCGGCGGTGCCGCGCTGGTTACCCGACGCAACGCCTGACGGCATGCCAACCCGCTGGGGGCGGGAGTTCATGGCTGACACCAAGCCCTCAGTTGCATTACTGCGGACTGCGGCAGCGGCACTGGTGGCCGCTGCCGCAGTCGCGTCTTGCAGTTCCGACCGCTCACCAGAGATCGTTCCGGCTGCCGTCAGCTCCACATCAACGACCCTTGGCGACACAGCCACCGACCCCTCGGCCACGGCCGGCCCAGAATCGACACCTCCAGTCGCGGCAGAGACACCTTCAGTCGCGGCGGAGATGTCGATGACCGACACAGAAACGTCGATGACCGCGGCGGAAACGTCGATGACCGCGGCGGAAACGTCGATGGCTGACACGGAAGCGTCGATGACCGGCGCGGAGACAACGCTCATCGCGGTAGAGCCGTCGGCCTCGGTTGCCGCATCCGCCCCCGCCACCGGCGCCGCCTATGGCGCCGCGCCGCTGTGGGACTACTCGCCGATGGCGGACCACTTGAGCTACGACGCGGTCAACGGCGCCCGAATGCAGGCGCCCAATCCCGCCGTCATCCGCATCCCGCGGCTCGATGTGGAGGCGCCGATCATCCCCCTCGGCCTTCAAGAAGACGGTTCGATCGAGGTACCGGAGGACCCGGATCAAGCAGGCTGGTGGCTGGGCGGGCCCGAACCGGGCGAGCCGGGGCCGGCCGTGATTCTCGGCCATGTGGACTCCCAGGAGGAAGGGCCGGCCGTGTTCTTCTACCTGCAGTACTTGGAAACCGGCGACGAGATCCACATCGATCGCGTGGACGGATCGACCATCACCTACGTAGTCGAATCGACCGAGCGTCACCACAAGGACGTATTCCCCACCGACGCGGTCTATGGGCCGACAGAACAGCCGACGCTGAGGCTGGTCACCTGCGGTGGCGACTTCGACTTCGACGTGAGGACCTACGAGGACAACGTGATCGTCTTCGCCTCCCTGGCCTGATTCCGCGCCTGCGGGAACCTTCAACGCCGTCGCCACTGGAGGCAATCATTCCTGTGGGCTGCGCAGAGACGCAACCATCACCTGCTGGGGCTCAAACACCTACGGTCAGACCGACGCGCCCGCAGGAACCTTCAAAGCCGTCAGCGCCGGCGCATTTCACGCCTGCGGGCTGCGCGCCGACGCGACCATCACCTGCTGGGGCCGCAACGACGACGATCAGGCCGACGCGCCCGCAGGAACCTTCAACGCCGTCACATCCGGAGCTGGTCGTTCCTGTGGTCTGCGCACCGATGCAACCGTCATCTGCTGGGGCTACTACGCGCCGATTCGCATCAGCTGAACCCGGCCATAGCCACCAACCAATACGGGTCCTGAAGCGTCACGTCAACTGCTTGCCCACCCGCTCGGCCTATGGGCAAACGGTGATCTCCGAAGTCGCCGGTGAGAGGGCCACGAGATCGCAGAAGGTGGCCCTCGACACGTACCACCGGCCTCCGGCCAGCACGGCCTCCCCGATCCTCCCGTCGAATATGACCTGGTCGTTCAGCAGGATGGAGTAGATGACCTCGGCGGTGGTGCTCGAAGTCCGCGAGATTGAGTCCACCCGGCCGCGGGCGCCCGCGCCGGCGTCACCAGCGCTCTCGAACGTCTGGCGGGCCGCCTCCCGCATCCCGGCGAAGTCCTCAATCTGGTCTATGCGCGCCTCGACATCGGTGATGGACCCGTCGATGAAGATCTCGAACGCAGTGGTGATGGCCTCGGCCGAGGCCGGATCGACAGGCTGGCCCTCGGGTTCGGCAGCCGGCTCGGGCTCGTCGGGCAGGGCCAAGGCCGCCGCGACCGGATCGACTCCGGCTGCATCGCACGTCAAGGCGAGCACCACGCCGGTGTGGTCGGAAGGGAACGCCAGCTCGCCGGGCGCGGGCTCGGCGTTGAACAGCCCGGTGCCGCCGGCGACCGCGCAGTCCCGATCTACGGCCGAGTACAGCAGGTAGTCGATGCGGCGGCGCTGCTGGCTGGCCGGATCCCGCATATCGGCCAGCGTCACATCGTCGCGTCCTGCTGTGCATCCCGTACGGGTGGCCGGATCGCACTCGGCGAGCCCGGCCGCCAGGTGAGAGTCCACGAACCCAGCCTCGCCGAACACCGCCACCGTCGCGCTGCCGGCCACGTCGTTCAGGTCGCCGCCCACAACGGTCACGTCGCCACTGATGGCGACGTCCTGGGCGAACTCGAGCACCTGCCGAGCCTGACAGGCCCGCAGGCTCCCCTCAGGGTCACACGGTGGTGGGCACAACTCGAGGTTGCAAGCCCGGTCGTCGCTCCCCGAGGCCAGATGAGTGGTCAGGAAGTCCACCACGCCCACCGGCGATGCGACCCTCACCAGGTAGGCCGAGCGGAACCGGTCGGCCAGCACTCGCCGACGCGCCCCGATCACCTCCAGTGTGGTGAGCACAACCTCCCGGTCGAGCCCGGGATCGCCATCCCACACGACCTCGTAACCGCAGACCGCGGTCTCGGCCTCGACCAGCCCCACGATCCGCTCGTTGGCCTCCTGAACCGACACCAACTCCGGGCACCCCGCCGCCGCCAGTTGGTCCATGAACAGCGCCACCCGCTCAGTCACCGCACACGAGTCACTGTCCGCCGCACACCCAACCCCATGCAAGATGTTCTGGCTGACGAACCGAACCGTCTCGTGCTCGACAGGCTCGTCCACCACCGCCACGACCTCGACCGGGGGCTTCGTCTCGCCGGCTTCAACCTCGACTCGGGGCTCTGTCTCCTCCGCTGCCTCCGCCGGAACGGCCTCGGCCGTCACCGGCGCCCCGGCAACACCCTCCTCGCCCGCAAGCCCGGCCACTGCCTCATTCTCCGGCTCAAGTGGCGCCGGTTCGACTACAGGTGACGGCTCCTCTCCCCCGCCAGGAGCATCCGACCCACACCCGGAGACCACGATGGAGAAGGCCGCAACAACGGCCGCGGTGATCCGGGAGGCCGAAGCGGAGCCCAACGCTAGAGGAAATGGGGGGCGAGGGTGGAGGCCCACACCATTATCACGAAGCCGATCATCGCCATCAGGTAGATGCGCGTCTGCTTGGCCAGAGCCGAATCGACATACCCCTTGAACTCCTTGACCTCCCCCCGCAACTCACCGAACTCGGCACGCAGCTCACCGAACTCGGCACGCAGCTCACCGAACTCGGCACGCAACTCACCGAACTCGGCACGCAACTCACCGAACTCGGCACGCAGCTCACCGAACTCGGCACGCAGCTCACCGAACTTCTCACCGAACTCGGCACGCAGGTCACCGAACTTCTCACCAAACTCGGCACGCAGCCGCTCACCGACCAACTCGACATCCTGCTTGGTAGCCAACTGGTCCAAGCCCTCGGGGAGAATGCACTTCATCAGAACCTCCGTGCGCTCCTCCCCGAGCGTGTCGATCAATCCCTGCACCAGACTGTGGCGCTCCACCTCTGTGACAGCCATCATGGCCCCTCTCGTCGTCGCCTGCTTCGAGGGGAAGCCTCTTTCGCCGACGGCGAAGCCGATCCCGACTGCCGCCTGCACTATATCAGACTGTTTCAGGATGTTTCGTGCCAAACCTACCGCAACGGCACAGAAGTGGGCGTGACCACCACGGGCAAGTCGGTCGAGCCGGTCAGGTAGGCGTCCACAGCTGCCGCGCAGGCCCGGCCCTCCGCTATGGCCCATACGATGAGACTCTGACCCCGGCCCATGTCGCCGCACACGTACACGCCGTCGACGTTCGTGGCCCAGTCCTCGTCACGGGCCACATTGCCCCGGGCGTCGAGTTCAACGCCGAACTGCTCGATCAGCGGGCCTCGCTCGGGACCTGTGAAGCCCATGGCCAGCAGCACCAACTCGGCGGGAGTCTCCTCTTCGGTCCCCGGGATCGGATCGAATCGCACCCGACCATCCTGGAACGACTGCTCGACCCGGACGGTGGCCAGCGCGGCCAGGTTGCCTTCGCCGTCGCCGATGAAGGAAGTGGTGTTGATGGCGTAGTCGCGCTCGCCGCCCTCCTCGTGGGCCGACGACACCCGGTAGATCATGGGCCACGTCGGCCACGGGTTGGCGTTCGGGCGCTCGTCGGGCGGGCGGGGCATGATCTCGAACTGCCGGATCGAGGCGGCCCGCTGACGGTGGGCCGTGCCGAGGCAGTCGGCCCCGGTGTCGCCCCCGCCGATGATCACCACCCGCTTGCCCTCCGCGGTGATGGGCGATGACTCGAGGTCGCCCTCCTGCACACGGTTGGCCAGCGGCAGGTACTCCATGGCCTGGTACACGCCCCGCAACTCCCGGCCCGGGACGGGCAGCTCGCGCCAGGCCGTGGCTCCGCACGCCAGCACCACCGCATCGAAGGCCGCCCGCAGCTCTTCGGCGGTCACGTCGGCGCCCACGTCCACACCCGCCCGGAACTCGGTTCCCTCGGCCTCCATCTGGGTCAGCCGGCGCTCGAGGTGGCGCTTCTCCATCTTGAACTCGGGGATCCCGTAGCGCAGCAGGCCTCCAATGCGGTCGGCCCGCTCAAGCACCACGACACCGTGTCCGGCTCTCGTCAGTTGCTGGGCCGCAGCCAGCCCGGCCGGTCCCGAGCCCACCACGGCCACGCTTCGACCGGTGCGAACCGCGGGGGGCTGGGGCACGATCCAGCCCTCGGCCCAGGCCCGGTCGACTATCTCGACCTCGACCTGCTTGATGGTCACCGGCGGCTCATGAATGCCCAGCACGCAGGCGGCCTCGCAGGGGGCGGGGCACAGCCGGCCGGTGAACTCCGGGAAGTTGTTGGTGGCGTGCAGGCGCTCGATGGCCCGCCGCCAATGCCCCCGGTACACCAAGTCGTTCCAGTCGGGGATCAGGTTGCCGAGGGGGCAGCCGTTGTTGCAGAAGGGGATGCCGCAGTCCATGCAGCGCGACGCCTGCTGCCGCAGTCTGTCCTCACCGAAGTCCTCGTACACCTCGCGCCAGTCGCGCAGCCGGACCGGCACCGGCCGGCGGGTCGGCAACTCCCTGCCGTGCACTAGGAATCCACGCGGATCAGCCATCAGGAGGCGCTGCCTCTCGTCTCAGCTCATCCGTGGGCCGCGGCCATCACCGCGGCCACCTCGTCGGTGCCGTCGGCGCGGGCCTGCTCGGCCGCCAGCACCACCCGCTTGTAGTCGACGGGCATCACCTTCACGAAGCTCTTCGTGATCGAAGCCCAGTCCGACAGCAGCCGGGCCGCCACCTCGCTGCCGGTCTCGTGGCGGTGGCACTCCACCCGGTGCCGCAGCCACACGAAGTCCTCGGCGTCAGGCTCCTCCAACTCCACCATCTCGGGGTTCACCCGCACCGGCAGCTTGCCGCCGGGGTCATAGACGAAGGCGATCCCGCCCGACATGCCGGCCGCGAAGTTCCGGCCCACCGGGCCTAGGACAACGGTGCGCCCGCCGGTCATGTACTCGCACCCGTGGTCGCCGACGCCCTCGACCACCGCGATCGCCCCCGAGTTGCGAACGCAGAACCGCTCCCCCACCAGACCCCGCAGGTACATCTCGCCCGACGTGGCGCCGTAGCCGATGACGTTGCCCGCGATGACGTTGCGCTCCGCCGCGAAGTTGGCGTCGGCAGGCGGGCGCATGACGATGCGGCCGCCCGACAGGCCCTTGCCGACGTAGTCGTTGGCGTCGCCCTCGAGGCGCAAGGTGATGCCCCGGGGCACGAAGGCCCCGAACGAAGTGCCGGCCGAGCCGGTGAGGTTCACCACGATGGTGTCGTCGGGCAGGCCCGCGGCGCCGTACCGGCGGGTCACTTCGCCGCCCAGCAGAGTGCCGACCGTGCGGTTGGTGTTGCGGATGGGGATGTCGATGGTCACCGGGCGGCCGTCGGACAGGGCCCCCTCGGCCAGCTGGACCAGCATCTGGTCGAGGGCCCGATCGAGGCCGTGGTCCTGCTCGGCCCGCTGGTGGCGGACTGCGCCGGGCCCGACCGGCGGCAGGTGCAGGATGGGCGTGAGGTCCAGACCCGAGGCCTTCCAGTGATCGACGGCGTCGGTCACGTCCAGCATCTCGACCTGCCCGACGGCCTCCTCGATGCTGCGTAACCCGAGTTCCGCCAGCATCTCCCGCACCTCCTCGGCGACGAACTCGAAGAAGTTGACCACGAACTCGGCCCGCCCCGAGAACTTCTTGCGCAGCTCGGGGTTCTGGGTGGCCACCCCCACCGGGCAGGTGTCCAGGTGGCACACCCGCATCATCACGCAGCCCATCACCACCAGCGGCGCGGTGGCGAAGCCGAACTCCTCGGCCCCCAGCAGCGCGGCGATCACCACGTCCCGGCCGGTCTTGAGCTGGCCGTCGACCTGCACCACGATGCGGTCGCGCAGATCGTTGAG
>JAGWAO010000044.1:7821-32933 GCA_021296315.1 Acidimicrobiia bacterium
CCGGAGATGAGCACCACGTCGGCGTGGGCCTTGGACACCCCGGCGGCCACCGTGCCCACTCCCACCTCGGCCACCAGCTTGACGTGGATGCGGGCTGCGGGGTTGGCGTTCTTGAGGTCGTGGATGAGCTGGGCCAGGTCCTCGATCGAGTAGATGTCGTGGTGCGGCGGCGGGGAGATGAGCCCCACCCCGGGGGTCGAATGGCGGGTCTTGGCGATCCACGGGTACACCTTGTGGCCCGGCAGCTGGCCGCCCTCGCCGGGCTTGGCTCCCTGGGCCATCTTGATCTGGATGTCGTCCGCGTTGACCAGGTACTCGCTGGTCACCCCGAAGCGCCCCGACGCGGCCTGTTTGACCGCGCTGCGCCTCAGGTCGCCGTTCGGGTCCGGGATGTAACGGTCGGCGTCCTCGCCGCCCTCGCCGGTGTTGGACTTGCCCCCGATGCGGTTCATGGCGATGGCCAGGGTCTCGTGGGCCTCCTTGGAGATCGATCCGTAGCTCATGGCGCCGGTGGCGAAGCGCTTGACGATCTCGGCGACCGGCTCGACCTCATCGAGCGGCACTACAGGAAGCTCACCGGTGCGGAGGCGGAACAGCCCCCGCAGCGTCCCCAGGCGGCTGGACTGGTCATCGACGCGCCGGGTGTACTCCCGGAAGATGTCGAAGCGCCGGTCGCGGGTGGCGTGCTGCAGCTTGAACACCGTCTCGGGATTGAACAGGTGGTACTCGCCCTCGCGCCGCCACTGGTACTCGCCGCCGGCCTCGATGGTGCGGTGGGCACGGTGGGTCGTGTTGGCGGGGAAGGCCCGCCGGTGGCGGACCGCGGCCGCGGCCGCGATCTCGTCGGTGCCGATGCCGCCGAGGCGGCTGGCCGTGCCGGTGAAGTACTTGTCCACCAGCTCCGGCCCGAGCCCGATGGCTTCGAAGATCTGGGCGCCCGTGTAGGAGGCCACCGTCGAGATGCCCATCTTGGACATCACCTTGAGGATCCCCGCGCAGGCGGCCTTGACGAAGTTCCGGTGGGCGGCCTCGACTCCCATGACCGGATCCAGCCCGTGCAGCCCCTCGGTGACCATGTGGGTGATGGTCTCGAACGCCAGGTAGGGGTTGACCGCGTTGGCGCCGTATCCCAGGTGCAGGCACAAGTGGTGGACCTCGCGCGCGTCCCCGGACTCGGACACCAGGCCCACCCGGGTGCGGGTGCGCTCCCTCACCAGGTGCTGGTGCACGGCCGAGACGGCCAGCAGCGACGGTATGGGCGCCATCCGCTCGTCGCTGCCCCGATCGGACACGACCAGGATGTTGGCTCCGGCGGCGATGGCATCGGAGGCGGCATCGCACAGTCCGTCCAGCGCCCGGCGCAGGCCGTCGCCCCCGTCGGCGACGGCGAACAGGGCGGGCAGCACCTCCGTGCGGAAGTCCCCGATCCCGCCGGGTCCGTCGATTCCCACCAGCCGGGCCAGTTCGGTGTCGGTTATCACCGGGCTGTTCAGGTGCACGGTACGGCATGAGTTCGGCTGGGGATCGAAGAGGTTGCCCTCTCCACCGACCCTGGCGTACAGCGAGGTGACCAGTTCCTCGCGGATGGCGTCCAGCGGAGGGTTGGTCACCTGCGCGAAGAGCTGCTTGAAGTAGTCGTAGATGGGTCGGGCCCGGTCCGACAGCACCGCCGGCGGGGTGTCGGTGCCCATCGAGCCCAAAGCTTCCTTGCCGTCGATGGCCATGGGGGCGAGCAGCAGCCGGTGCTCCTCGTGGGTGTGTCCGAACACCTGCTGGCGCTGGATGAGCGTCCCCTCCTCGCGCCGCCGGTCGTGGCGCGGGGGCAGGTCTTGCAGGTGCACCAGGTTCTGGTCCAGCCAGCGACCGTAGGGGCGGGCTGAGGCGAGACGGTCCTTGATCTCGTCGTCTCGCACGATGCGTCCCTCGGCGGTGTCGATCAGGAACATGCGGCCGGGCTGAAGACGGCCCTTCTCCACCACGGCGGACTGGGGCACGTCGATCACGCCGGTCTCCGAGGCCATCACCACCAGGCCGTCGCTGGTGACCAGGTAGCGGGAGGGACGCAGGCCGTTGCGGTCGAGCACCGCGCCGATCACCGTCCCGTCGGTGAAGGCGATCGAGGCGGGGCCGTCCCAGGGCTCCATGCGGGTGGCGTGGTACCGGTAGAACGCCTTGCGTTCGGTGCTCATCTCGGTGTGGTGCTCCCACGGCTCGGGGATCATCATCAGCACCGCCTCCGCCAGCGAGTAGCCGCCGAGAGTGAGGAGCTCGAGCACCTCGTCGAAGCCGGCCGTGTCGCTGGCGCCGGGCGTGCAGATCGGGAAGGCCCGCTCCAGTCCCTCCAACAACGGCGAGGACAGCAGGGTCTCACGGGCCCGCATCCAGTTGCGATTGCCGGCGATGGTGTTGATCTCTCCGTTGTGGGCGATCATCCGGTAGGGGTGGGCCAGCGGCCAAGACGGGAAGGTGTTGGTGGAGAAGCGGGAGTGGACCAGCGCCAGGGCGCTCTCGACCCTCTCGTCGCGCAGGTCCGAGTAGAACGACGTGAGCTGGCGGGAGATGAGCATCCCCTTGTAGACGAGGGTCCGGGCGCTCAGGCTCGGGAAGTAAACGCCGGTGTGGGGCGGCGCGGCGTTGCCCATCGCGGCGTCGTCGTCCTCCGCCGCCGAGTAGCCCGCACCGCCCGGCCCGATCTCGTGCTCGATGCGCTTGCGCACGACGTAGACGCGCCGGTCCAGATCGATGCCGGCCAGATCGTCGCCCGCGATGAAGACCTGTCGGAAGCTGGGCATGGCGGCCCGCGAGCCCGAGCCCAGCACCGACGTGTCCACCGGGACCTCCCGCCAGCCGATCACGCGGAGACCCTCCGAGAGCATGATGCGCTCCACCTTCTCGGCCGCCTTCTCGGCATCGTCGGGCGCGGGCGGCAGGAAGCCGATGCCGGTGGCGTACCGGCCCGCCGGCGGCAGCGCGTAGCCCACCACGTCGCGCAGGTAGCGGTCCGGTATCTGGATCAGGATGCCGGCACCGTCGCCGGTCAGGGGGTCGGCTCCCAGCGCGCCGCGGTGCTCCAGGTTGCACAGCGCCTTCACGCCGAGCGCCACGACCTTGTGCGAAGCCGAACCGCCGATGTCGCACACGAAGCTGACGCCGCAGGAGTCGTGCTCGTTCTGCGGGTCATAGAGGCCCTGGAGCTGTACGGGGTCGGCCACCATCGGTGTCCTCGCGGGAGGTCGGATCGTCGTTGGCCGCGTCCCTCAGGCTGAACTGGCGTGCCCGAACCGTGGCAAGCACGGCGGCGGGAGGGACGTCATTGGCCGCTCACCGCTCGAAACGCGTCTCAACAACCTACCGGAGGCGCGCCTCATTCCGCCAAGTCGACTCAGCGGCGGAGGACCCGGGTAAGGGCCCTGGCCCGGTACACGTGGGGCACGACCGCCAGCAGGATGGGCAGGATCTCGAGGCGGCCGATGATCATCAGCAGAGCCAGTGAGAGCCGGGCCGGCTGGCTGAAGGCGTCCGCGTAGTTGGCGGTCGGGCCGGCCTCGCCCAGGGCCGGACCCATGTTCCCCAGAGCCGACACCACCGCGCCCAGAGAGGTCTCCAACTCCCCTCCCAGCGCAGTGACCACCAGCAGGCCGCCGATGACCAGCAGGAAGTGCAGCAGGAAGAACCCGGCCACCTGCGACACCACGCCCTCGGTGATCAAGTCGCGGCCGAAGCGCACCGGAATCACTGCCCGGGGCGCTTGGGCCTGTCGCAGGGAGCGGACCATCACCACTGCGAGGACCTGCATGCGCATCACCTTGATGCCTCCCGCGGTGGAACCGGTGCAGCCGCCCACCACCATCAACAGCAGCAGCACCAGCTGCGCTCCGGCCACCCAGGCGACGTAGTCGCCCGCGGATCCCGGACCGCTGGCGTTGCCGAAGCCGGTGCTGGTGCCCAGCGACACCGCGTTGAACACCCCGGCCCTCAGCGACGATCCCGGCGACAGGCCGCCTGTGGCCCACAGCAGCGCCGCGACAGCCGCCGAGCACAGGCCGAGCAGCAGCAGGTAGGCGCGGAACTCGCTGTTGTGACAGTGCGGCAACCTGCGGGTGGCCACGGCGCGCCAGTGCAGCGTGAAGCTGGCGCCCCCCAGGATCATGAACACGATTACCACCGTCTCCACCGCCACGCTGCCGTAGTGGCCGATCGAGTCCGGGTACACGGAGAAGCCGCCGGTGGACGCAACCGTGAACGCGTGGGCCACCGCGTCGTACACCGAGGAGAAGCCGTCCGCCGCGAACAGCGCCACCGCCGCGAGAGCGGTGAACCCGGCGTACACGATCCAGAGCCGGCGGGCCGTCTCGCTCACCCGCGGAGTGAGGCGGTCAGAGTTCGGTCCCGGCGCCTCGGCTGAGATCAGATCCAGTCCGCCCACACCCAGGAAGGGCAGCACCGACACCGCCAGCACCACCACGCCCATGCCGCCGTACCACTGGGTGAGCTGGCGGTACATCATCAGGCCCCGCCCGGCATTGTCGAAGTCGGCCATCACCGTCGAGCCGGTGCAGGAGAACCCCGAAGCGGACTCGAACACGCTGTTGACGACCTGCTCGACGAAGCCGGCTCCGCCGGTGGCGAAGGTTCCGGCCAGGACGTAGGGCACCGCCCCCACGCCGGTGGTGAGGACCCAGGTCCAGGCGACGGTGGCGAAGATCTGACGCTTGCCGACCGTCCCGGGCCGGGTGAGGTACCACAGCACCGCGCCGGCCGTGCCGGCCAGCAGCGTCGACAATGCCAATGCAGCGGTGTCACGGCCCGTGGTCAGCACCTCCAGCAGGGTGCAGGCCAGCAACCCGACCGACACTGCGACCAGGGCGATGCCGGTCACGTGCAGGGTGGTGGACGAGAACTTCCTCCAGTGCGGTCCCTGCCCGAGCCCCGCTGCGGAGGGGGTCGGGAACCTATACATCGGTGGATCTGGACTCGGCGATGGCCTCGAGTCGACGGGCCAGCATCCGCACGGAGAAGCGGCCGTGCCGTGCCGCCGCCCTGTACCAGCTCACGCCCACGCCCATGGCCGTCAAGAGGATCGGGAAGATCTCCAGGCGGCCAATCACCATCAGCAGCGCCAGGACGAGCCTGGCCGGCTGGCTGAAGGCAACCGCGTAGTTGGATGTGGGGCCGGCCTCGTTCAGCGCCGGTCCCATGTTCCCCAGCGCTGACAGCACCGCTCCCAGCGCCGACACGAAATCCCCTTCCAGCGCGGTGACCACCAGCACCCCGCTCATCACCAGCAGGAAGTGCAGCAGGAAGAACCCGGCCACCCGGGACACGACGGTCTCGTTGACGGTGTCTCGCCCGAGCCGGATGGGGATCACGGCCCGGGGGGTCTGGGCGTGCCGCACGGTGCGCAGCATGGAGAGGCCGAGCACCCGCATCCGCATCACCTTGATGCCGCCCGACGTGGAGCCGGCGCAGCCGCCGACCACCATCAGCACCAGCAGCACCAGCTGCGCCCCGGCGACCCAGGTCACATAGTCGCCGGGCGAGCCCGGTCCGGTGGCGTTGGACAATCCCGTGCTGGTGCCCAGCGACACCACGGTGAACACCGCGGCCCGTATCGACGAGCCCAGCGGCAGGCCGTTGTCCAGCCACACCAGGATCACGATGACGGTCGCGGCCAGGCCCAGCAGCAGCAGGTACGAGCGGAATTCGCTGTCGCGATAGTACGGCAGCCTGCGGGTGGTCACCGCCCGCCAGTGCAGCGAGAAGCTGGTGGCGCCCAGGATCATGCACACGATGGCCACCGTCTCGACGGCCACGCTGTCGTAGTGCCCGATCGAGTCCGCGTGGACCGAGAAGCCCCCCGTGGCGGCCACTGTGAACGCGTGGGCCACCGCGTCGTAGAGCGAGGAGAAGCCGTCCGCCGCGAAGAAGGCCACCGCCGCGCAGGCCGTGAAGCCGATGTACACCAGCCAGAGGTGCCGGGCTGTCTCGCTCACCCGGGGGGTGAGACGGTCCGACGTGGTCCCCGGCGCTTCGGCCGAGATCAACTCCAGGCCGCCGACACCCAGGAACGGGAGCACGGCCACGGCCAGGACCACCACGCCCATCCCGCCGTACCAATGGGTGAGCTGCCGGTACATCATCAGGCCGCGGCCCGGAGTCTCGAAGTCGGCCAGCACGGTGGAGCCGCTGGCCGAGAAACCCGACGCCGACTCGAAGACACTGTTGACGACCTGCTCGACGAAGTCCACGCCACCAGCGGCGAAGGTTCCGGCCAGGATGAAGGGAAGGGCCCCCACCGCGGTGGTGAGGATCCAGGTCCAGGCGACGGTGGCGAAGATCTGGCGCGTGCGGATCTCCCCGGGCTGGCTGAAGTACCACAAGAGTCCGCCGGCGGCGCCAGCCACCAGCGCCGACACCACCAGCGCGGTCGTGTCCCGCCGGCTGGTGACCGCCTCCAGCAACGCGCAGGCCAGCATCCCGAGCGACACCGCGGCCACGGCGATCCCGACGACGTGCAGCGTGGCGGACCGGAACTGGCCCCGCTGCACGCCCTGCCCTGATGCTGCGGTGGCGGGCTCCGGGCCGCTAGCCATCGCCGTTCCCGGACTCCTCCGAGACGCTGCGGCGACTCATCCGGTAACGGGCCCGCCTCTCTGCGGCCTGGTAGGTGCGCAGCAGCAGGCCCACGCCGGCCAGCAGCGGCGGGATCGACATCCGGCCGCCCATCATCAGCGGTACCAGCGCCAGCCGGGCCGGCCGGCCCAGGTCCCCGAGTTGGCCGAACGCGCCGATCTCCCCCATCGCGGGCCCCACCGTGCTCACCGCGCTCACCGACCCCCACACGCTGCCCAGCATCGACACACCCGAGATGCCCAGCAACAGAGCTCCGACCCCGACCAGCACCACGTAGGCAATCTGGTGCCCGCCGAGCCGGTCGAGGGTGCGCCTCGACAACGTCTCGCCGTCGCGCCTCACCAGGACCAGGGCGTACGGGTCGAGCTGCCGGCGCAGCTCGCCCCCGGCGGAACCCATCAGCAGCCGGGCCCTCATGACCCGCATCCCGCCTCCCGGCGAGCCCATCATGGATCCGATGCCGGCCGCGACGAGCATCACCACCGTGGCCGAGGGGCCCCATCCGGTCCAGTCCGCCACCGCGAATCCGGTGGTGCTCATCATCGACACCGCCATGAAGCCGGCCTCGCCCCACCCGATGTCGCGGTGCACGCCCACGGCGACGGTGGCCACCGCGATCAGCAGCAGGAAGGTTCTGAGCTCCTGGGAGCGCCACAGGGGCCGGACCCTGCCCCGGACGACCCACCAGACCACGAATATTCCTGCGCCGGCCAGGAACATTCCGACCCCGGCCACTGCGTGGACGGCGCTGCCGAAGCCGGCCAGGGAGTCGACCCGACCGGTGAAGCCTCCGGTCGAGGCGCTGCCCAGGCCCACGACCAGCGCGTCGGTGACCCCCAGGCCGCAGGCCAGGTAGGCGACTACGCAGGCCGCGGTGAAGCCCGAGTAGAGGATGAGCACCCGGCGGGTTCCCACCTCGGCGCTGGGCACGAGGTCCAGGCCCCTGCGCCCGGTGGTGTACCCGATGAGGGCCGTGGACCGCAGCACGACCGGGAGGGTGACGACTCCGATCAGTAACGCCATCAGACCCCCCACCCAGCTGGTGGCGGACCTGAACAGCAGCACGGTGCGCGACACCTCGCCGACGTCCAGGAGGGTGACCGCGGTGGTGGTGAAGCCGGCTGCGGACTCGACCAGGGCGTCATCGAACCGGGCCAGAGCGCCGGTTCCGGCATAGAGGACTGCGCCGAACAACACCAGAGCCGTCCACAGCAGGCCTATGCCGGCGAACACCCGGCCCGCTCCGGGCCGTTCCGGCGGCGCGACCCGGCGTTGGGCCACGGCCGCGAGGGCCGCGCCGGCCGCCCCCACGCAGGAGAAGACGGCCGCGTCGACGCTGTCGTCGCCGATTCCGGCGAGGCCGCACAGCATGGTCACCACGCCGAGGATGAGGCCCGCGTCGACGATCGAGGCCAGCCCCCAGGACACGATCCGCTTCGGCGCCTGCTCCGTCGGACCGGCGAGCAGCGGGCGGGAGCGTCTCAGACCGCCGAAGCGTCGCAAGCCGACAGCCGGCCTCCCGCTGCCTAGTCGCGAGCGCAAACCGGGTAGGAATCCGTCGCCTCGCAGAGGTGTCACTCCCGCTCTTGTTCGCTAACGCTCACGGGCCGCTCGGGCCACGGCCTCGCTCCACGGCTCGCGAGGACCTGCACAGCTCGCCGCCCATCCGCTCGGCCTCTAGTCGTCGCACGTCAAAAGCCGATGGACCTCCCGCACCGAGTCCGGAGTGGCGAAGGCGACCACATGGTCGCGTCCGCGCAGCCGGCTCCGGCCGCGGGCGATCTGCGGCTTGCCGTCGCGCACTATGGCCCCGATGAGCACACCCTTGGGCAACTTGAGATCCCTCACCAGGGAGTTGTCGGCGGGGCTGCCCTGCTCCACTTCGAGCTCCAGCACCTCGGCGTCGGACTCCAGGAAGGTCGCCACCGCGGCCACGTCGCCGCGCACGAAGCGCATCACACCGTCGGCGGTGGCGGTGCGGGGCGACAGCGCCACGTCCACGCCGGCGGAGTCCAGCAGCGACAGCAGGGCCAGCTTGTGCACCACCGCGATCGTCTCCGACGCGCCGACCGACTCAGGCCAGGATGTTCGCCTCGTCCTCACCGGTCAGGGCGGCCACCGTGTCGAAGCGGCCGATGTCGGTCTCCTCGAGGAGGTCGGCGTCGGTGATGTCGCCCTCGAACACCTGCACGTCGGGCAGATCCTCGGCCAGCTCCCGGGCTCGCGCCTCGTCCCGCTCGACCACGACGACCTCCACTCCCCTCGACACCAGGCGGGCCGCGAGGATCTCGGCGGTGCGGCCGCCGCCGAGCAGCAGCACGTGGCGAGCGGTGCCGGTGCCCAGACCCAGGAGCTTCGCCACCCGCCGGCGGGCCCGCCGCTTGCACACCACCCGTACCAGGTCGTCCTCCAGCATCATGTAGTCGGCTCGGGGGATGTAGGTGTTGTCGCCCCGCGAGATCGATCCGACCATGAACTCCCAGTCGGGCTCGTACTCGGCCGCGATCTCCGACAGCCGCCGGCCCACGATCGGGGCGTCGGCCTCGAGGCGGGCGCCCATGACGATGGCCTCGCCGTGAGCCATGACCGCGATCTCCGACGCCCCCGGGTAGTCGAGCAGGTCGAGGATCCGCTCTGCGGTCTCATGGTCGGGATCGATCACCAGGTCCGCGCCGAAGATCTGCCTCAGCTCCGCGGAGGCCCTGCTGCGCAGCTCCTCGGCCTCGATCCGCACGATCGTCTTGTCCACTCCCCGCTGCTTGGCGATCAGCGACGTCACCAGGTTCACTTCGTCCTTGCTGGTGACGGCCACCACCAGCTCGCAGCGGCCGAGGCCCGCGTCGGAGAGCACGCTGGGATGGGTGCCGCTTCCCTCCACGGTCAGCACGTCGAGTTCGCCGCCGATCTGGCGGAGGCGGTCGGCGTCGATGTCAACCAACGCGACATTGTGACGCTCCCGGCTGAGACGAGCGGCCACGTAGGAGCCGACCTCGCCCGCCCCCACGACTATGACATGCACGATCTATTTTCTAGCCGCGAAATCGCCGCTAGCACGGGTTTCCGCTTCGCGGCGCAGCGTTGTGTTCCGCGCCTCACGCCCCCACCCGGCACGATCAGGCCAGCGGTCCATCTCCTGCGATCACGATGCCGGTGTTGGTGACCACGGCGTCCAGAGGCACGTCCCACCGGTCCCGGGGGACGCGGGCGACCTGCTGGAACGAGTAGGCGACCCCGATGGCCGCCGGTCGGGCTCCACCGGCCGCCGATGGCAGCGACCCCAGAGCCCGGTCGTAGAACCCCCCGCCCTGCCCCAGCCGGTGGCCGCGCCCGTCGAAAGCGGTCAGGGGCACCAGCACCGCGTCGTGGTCGGCGAAGGCCACCACCTCGCCGTCGACCGGCTCGGGGATGCCGAAGGACCCCGGCGCGAACGACTGGCCCTGGTGCCAGGCCACGAACTCCAGATCGTCGCCCACCACGCGGGGAAGCGTGAACACCTCGCGGCGCTCGCCCTGCAGCAACCGGTCAAGGGGAATCTCCCCCCTCACCGCCCGGTAGGCGGCAACACGACCGGCTTCGGCGATCGCCGGCAGCGACTCCAGCCTCCGCGCCACCGCGGCTCCGGCCTCGGCGACAACCGCCGGGCTCAAGCCTGCCCGTCTGGCCCTCATCTCCGCCCGGAACCGGGCCTTGCTGTCGGGCACCGAAGTCATCCCCCAAGAGTAGGCTCGCCGGGTTCTAGGACCCGGCAAAGGGAGCAGTGACTTGCAAGCCATCCCCTACATCGCGGCGGTGTCGGCCCTGGCCGCCCTCGTGCTCGCGGCCTTCTACTACAAAGACGTCTCGTCCGCCCCGGCCGGCAACGAGCGCATGGTCTCGATCATGAATCAGATCCAGGCCGGGGCCCGCGCCTTCCTGCGCCAGGAGTACACCTGGGTCGCGGGCTTCGTGGTGATCATGGCGGTGCTGATACCGGTGATCACCGGAGTGACCCTGTCCTTCCTGAGCTACCTGCTGGGGGCCGCCCTGTCGGCCGGCGCCGGCTACGCGGGAATGACCGTGGCCACCATGGCCAACGCCCGCACCACCAATGCGGCCATCGACGGCCCGGCCAAGGCCCTGCCGCTCGCATTCCGGGGCGGCGCGGTGATGGGCTTCTCGGTGGCCGGGCTGTCGCTGCTGGGACTGACCTTCACCTACCTGCTCTTCGTGGAGTGGATCGGCACCGACGACGCCTTCGAGATCTTCACCGCCTTCGGCCTGGGTGCCAGTTCCATCGCCCTGTTCGCCAGGGTGGGCGGGGGCATCTACACCAAGGCGGCCGACGTGGGCGGTGACCTGGTGGGCAAGGTGGAGGCCGGGATCCCCGAGGACGACCCCCGCAACCCGGCAACCATCGCCGACGCGGTGGGCGACAATGTCGGCGACGTCGCCGGCATGGGCGCCGACCTGTTCGAGAGCTACTCCGGCTCGATCATCGCGCCGGTCGCCCTGACTGCCTTCAGCCTGGGACTGACCGCGGAGATGGCCGGCAACCAGCCCATCGTGCAGCTGCTGGTGTTCCCCATGGCCATCGCCTTCGTCGGCATGATCGGGGCCATCATCGGCTCGTTCGCGGTGCGCGGCGGCGACAGCACCGACGTCAAGGCGCTGTCCAAGCAGCTCCACCGGGGCACCACCGTGGCCATGGTTCTCACCGTCATCGGGACCCTCATCATGGGCCGGATCTTCTTCGGTGATGGCGACCTGTTCGAGGGGTGGTACGGGCTGCCGCTGTCGGTCATCGGCGGGCTGGCCGCAGGCTGGGGAATCGGCAAAGTGGCCGAGATCTGGACCAGCGACCACTTCCCGCCGGTGCGCCGCATCGCGGCCCAGGCCGAGACCGGGCCGGCCACCACCGTGCTGTCGGGGGTGTCGGCCGGGATGGTGTCGGTGGCGGCCTCGGTCGGGCTGATCGCCGCCGGCGTGCTGATCGCCTACTGGGGCGGGCAGCAGACCCTGGGCGACACGACCTTCGGCGGGGTGTACGGCATCGCGGTGGCCGCGGTGGGGATGCTGGCCACCACCGGCGTGGTGGTCTCGGTCGACGCCTACGGGCCCATCGCCGACAACGCCGGCGGGATCGCCGAGATGGCCGAGCTCGACCCGAGCGTGCGGGAGGTGACCGATGCGCTCGACTCGCTCGGCAACACCACGGCCGCAATAGCCAAGGGCTTCGCGGTGGGATCGGCCGCGCTCACCGCACTGGCCCTGTTCAAGTCCTTCGAAGTGGCGCTGGCCAACGCGGCCGACGAGCAGGGCCGGTTCTTCGAGCTGAGCCTCGACATCGGCGCGGTGGACGTGTTCATCGGGCTGTTCCTGGGTGCGATGGTCCCGTTCCTCTTCGCCGCGCTCACCATCGATGCCGTCGGGCGGGCCGCCAACAAGATGATCGAGGAGGTGCGCCGGCAGTTCCGCGAGATTCCGGGACTTCGCGAGGGCACTCCCGGCGTGGAGCCGGACTCGGCCGCGTGCGTGGCCATCTCTACCCGGGCATCGCTGCGGGAGATGCTGGCGCCGGGCGCACTGGCCGTGGTCGTGCCGCTGGTCATCGGGTTCATCGACGTGGACGCGCTGGGCGGGTTCCTGGCCGGAGCGCTGGTGACCGGCTTCGCGCTGGCCATCTTCATGGCCAACGCCGGCGGGGCCTGGGACAACGCCAAGAAGTACATCGAGGCCGGCGCCCACGGCGGCAAGGGATCGGAGCCGCACAAGGCGGCGGTGGTGGGCGACACGGTCGGAGACCCGTTCAAGGACACCTCCGGGCCGTCGATGAACATCCTCATCAAGGTGATGACCATCGTGTCGCTGGTCTTCGCCTCGGCCTTCGTCTAGGCGGGAGCGGCCACCTCCACCACGGTGCGGACGCCCTCGGCTGAGCGGAGCCGGTCGAAGCCCTCGTTGACGCCTGACAGCGGCACCCGGTGGGTGATCATGGACTCGAGGTCAAGCTCGCCGCGCTGCCACAAACCCACCAGCCGCGGGATGTCCCGGCTCGGCCAGCAGTCGCCCAGCAGGCTGCCCAGCAGGCGCTTCTGCTGGAGCATGAACAGCGCGACCGAACCGATGTCGGTGGTGTGCTCCGGCAGCGGCGCGCCGACCACCACGGTCGTGCCGCCCGCGCCGGTGACATCCAGCCCCAGCCTCACAAGGCCGGCCACACCGGCCGTCTCGAAGGCGTAGTCGGCGCCCCAGCCGCCGGTGCCCTCGGCCACCGCGGCCTTCAACTCGGCCGGGTCCCCGCCCACCGCGTCGGTGGCCCCGAGCCGCAGGGCCGCCTGCCGGCGGGACTCCACCGGGTCGGAGACGATGATTCGGGATGCGCCCGCGACGCGGGCCCCCTGAACCGCGGAGATCCCCACACCGCCGAGGCCGGTGACCACCACGGTGGAGCCCCGCTCTACTACGGCGGTGTTGAGCACTGCTCCCACCCCGGTCTGCACCGCGCAGCCGATCAGGCAGGCCACTTCGAGGGGAACGTCGTCATCCAGGCGGACCACGCCCGAGGCCGGGACCACGGTGCGCTCCGCGAACGCCCCCACTCCCACGCCGCGGTGCACGAGCTGGCCCCGGCGGGAAAGCGGCGACGTGGCGTCGGGCCGGGTGCCGGCCGCGAAGCTCATCGCCTGCGGGCAGCGGCTGGCCTGCTGGCGGGCGCAGCCCTCGCAGTGCCCGCACGGCGCCAGCGGCGTGATCATCACTTTGTCGCCCACCGAGACGTGGCCGACCCCGTCGCCGACCGCGGCCACCACCCCGGCTGCCTCGTGGCCGAGCACCGCCGGGAACAGGTATCCCCCCTCGATGATGGTGAGGTCGCTGTGGCAGATGCCGCTGTGGCTCACGGCCACGCACACCTCGCCGGACCTGGGATCGCCCAAATCCAGGTCGTCCACGATCTCCAGCGGGGAACCCGGATCGGTCAACAGGGCGGCTCTCACAGGCCGCCAACCTACTCCGGCCTGCTCACTAGAACTGGCGGCTGGGTCTCGAAGGGACCGCCCCGGGTGGTGGGGCCTGCCCTGGCCAGCACCAGCGACATCACCCGGTGGGCAGCATCCACGGCCGCCACCGGCGTGGCGCCGGCTCGCCGCGACATCAGGTAGCCGGCCACGAATCCGTCCTCCGCGCCGGTGCGGTCCACCACGGTGGCGGGCGGCACCGGCTCGCAGTGGTGGATCTCTTCGGCGGTGATCACCACGGTGCGCTCCGGTCCGATCACGATCGTGCAGCCGCTGCCGTTGACGGGCTGGTCCGGCTCGAGGCCCAGGCGGGCGTGGTCGCGCCTGGTGAAGATCACCGTGTCGGGCTGCACCGCCCCGACCAACTCGACGAACGCGTCCGCGCCGTAGTCCGCGACCTCGTCGGCGGACAGCCCGGTGAGGATTGTCGGCACCCGGCGCTCCATAGCCCCGGTGACGATGCCCTCCACCGCGGTCGCGAGAGGGTCCGACATGAGCGAGCGTCCCGGTACGAACAGCTGCACCGCTCCCACGAGCACCTCGGCGTCGGTGGCCGCCAGCATGGACGAGGCCCCCCTGTCCACCAGGGTGGTGCGGTATCCCTGTTGAAGCAGGTTGACCGTCACCCCGGTCACACCATGGGAGATCACGTGGGTGTCCACTCCCCGCTGCCGCAAATCGGCGGTCAGGGAGTCGCCCATCGCGTCGGCGCCGACCTGGCCCACGAAGCGGGCCGCGCCGCCCCGTTCACAGGTGATCGCCGCGACATTGGCTGCCGAGCCGCCCCGCAGTCGCAGCGTGCGGGCCTCGGCGACATGGCCCCGACGCATGCCGTCGGGGAACTCGACCACGAGCTCCTCGACCAGGTCACCGATCGTCAACAGCATCGCCCTCTAGGCGGCTCACGGTGGAACGCGTCCTGCGCCGGTGTAGCCGCTACCGGCGCTCACTGTAGTGTGCGGTCGTGGTCTCAGAACTCTTCGACCCGGAGGCCTGGAGAGCCGTGGACGGCTTCGACGACCTCACCGACGTCACCTACCACCGAGCGGTCGACCAGGGCACGGTGCGGGTGGCCTTCGACCGCCCGGAGGTGCGCAACGCCTTCCGGCCCCACACCGTGGACGAGCTGTACCGCTGCCTGGACCACGCCCGGACGTGTGGCGATGTGGGCTGCGTGCTGATCACCGGCAACGGGCCCTCGCCCCGGGACGGCGGCTGGGCCTTCTGCTCGGGCGGGGATCAGCGCATCCGGGGCCGTGACGGCTACCGGTACGCCTCCGGCGAGACCGGCGACACCATCGACACCGGGCGCTCGGGGCGGCTGCACATCCTCGAAGTGCAGCGCCTGATCCGCATGATGCCCAAGGTGGTGATCGCGGTGGTGCCGGGCTGGGCCGTGGGCGGGGGCCACAGCCTGCACGCGGTGGCCGATCTGAGCCTGGCCAGCGCCGAGCATGGCCTGTTCAAGCAGACCGACACCGACGTCGCCAGCTTCGACGGCGGCTTCGGCTCGGCCTATCTGGCCCGGCTCATCGGGCAGAAGAAGGCCCGCGAGATCTTCTTCCTGGGCCGCACCTACTCGGCCCAGGAGGCGTGCGAGATGGGCATGGTCAACCAGGTGGTCCCCCACGCCGATCTGGAGGCTGTCGCCCTGGAGTGGGCCTCCGAGATCAACGCCAAGAGCCCCACTGCCCAGCGGATGGTGAAGTTCGCCCTGAACCTGGTCGACGACGGGCTCATCGGCCAGCAGGTGTTCGCCGGCGAGGCCACCCGGCTCGCCTACATGACCGACGAGGCCGCCGAGGGCCGCGACGCCTTCCTGCACAAGCGTCCCCCCGACTGGTCACCCTTCGATTGGCACTACTGACGGTCTGGGGCTCCTGAGCGCCAGGCGGGCGCGGGCTAGAGGGCTGAGACGAAGGCGGCGACCGTCTCTATGTGGGACGTGAGGGGGAACAGGTCGACCACGGTCCATCGGTCCAGGGCGTAGCCGGAGTCGACGAGGCGGCGGGCGTCCTTGGCGAACGACGACGGATCGCAGCTCACCAGCACCACTAGGCGGGGCTTGCACGACAGCAGCGGGCGCACGGCCGCGTCGCCGAGCCCGGACCGGGCGGGGTCGGCCACCACCACGCTGGCGGGCGAGGCCCGCCACTTCTCCACCGGGATCCGCAGCACCTTGGCCCCGTCGCCCAGGTTGATCCTGGCGTCGGCCGCGGCGTCGGCGCTGCGCTCGATGGCGGTGACCTTGCGGCCGGTGCCGACCGTGCCCGCGAACAGCCCCACGCCGGCGTAGGCGTCCACCAGTGGTCCCTCGTCGGCCAGGGCCTCCACGATCTCGGCCACCTCGTCTATGAGAGCCTCCGCCCCCGCCGGCCGGTTCTGGAAGAACGACCGGGCTGAGATCCTCCACCGGCGCCCCGACAGCTCCTCGTGGATCCAGGCCCGACGGTCGGCGTCGAGCTCGTCGGTGCCCACCACCATCACATCGTCGGGCACCGCCACCTCGTCGACGGTGGGGTTGACCACCACCATCCGTTCTCCGGTTCGGGAGCCCACCCGGATGAACACCCCGTCGGCAGGTCCGTAGCGGCCCTCGACCAGCAGCTCCTCGGCTCCGTCGTCCACCGCCCCGCAGTCTTCGGGTATGACCACCTCGTGGCTGGAGCGGCCCATGAACCCGGCCCGCCCGTCCACCACCTTGGCCCGTACCGTGGTGCGGCCCCGGTCGACGTCGAGCATGCGGAGGGCCGGAGCCGGCGCGTCGACGCCGTGACGGGTCAGCTGGTCCACCACGATCGACGCCTTCATCTGCATCTGGGCCCGGGCGTCGACGTGGAGCATGTCGCAGCCGCCGCAGCCCTCGAGATGGTGCTCGCACGCGATCGGAACCCGGTGCGGCGACGCCTCGATCACGTCGATCACCCTGGCCCTGGCCCAGCGCCGATCGACGGTGTGGATCTCGGCGGTGACCAGCTCACCGGGGAGGGCACCCTCGACGAACACGACCCGCCCGTCGCAGCCCCTCGCCACCCCGACGCCGTCGCGCGCCGTGGCCGTCACCCGCAACTCCACGCCGCGACGGTATCGGCGCCGTCGGCGATAGCGACCAACCTCCTCCAGCGGTGCGGGCGCGGTCCTTCTGGAGCCGCCGCGACCAACCTCCTCCAGCGGTGTGGGCGCGGTTAGGGTTCAGACGTGGCCGTGGAGATAGCCCCCTCGGTGCTGGCAGCCGACGCCTCACGCCTGGGAGAGGAGTGCCAGGCCATCGCCGAGGCGGGCGCCCATCGGGTCCACTGGGACGTCATGGACGGCGTGTTCGTGCCCAACCTCACCTTCGGACCCGACGTGGTGGCCGCATGCCGGCCGCTGGTGGACCTGCACTTCGAGGCCCACCTCATGGTGGTGAAGCCCGACGAGCTGGCCCCCCTCTACATCGAGGCCGGCTGCGACACCGTGCTGATCCACGCCGAGACCTGCCCGCACCTGCACCGGTCCCTGGCCGCCATCGCCGAGGCCGGCGCCCGTTGCGGGGTGGTCCTCAACCCGCACACCCCGGCGTCGAGCATCTCCGAGGTTATGCCGATGATCGACGAGGTGCTGGTGATGACAGTGAACCCCGGCTTCGGTGGACAGCGCTACATCGCCTCGGTCGAGTTGAAAATCGCGGCGGTGCGTCAGATGATCGACGACTCGGGCCGCAGCATCGACCTGGAGGTCGACGGCGGCATCACCGCGGCCACGGCCGGAACTGCCGTCGGGGCCGGGGCCAACGTTCTGGTGGCCGGATCGGCGGTGTTCGGCCACCGCGACGGCCCCGCCATCGCCATCAAGGAGCTGTCGGCCAGCGTCTGATTTCGGGCTGTCGATCGAATCGGCAGCACAACGCACGCCATCCGCGCACAACGCTGCCAGTTCCCGGCCACGCCCAGGCCGTCGATCGAATCGGCAGCACAACGCACGCCATCCGTGCACAACGCTGCCAGTTCCCGGCCACAGCCATGCCGCGACCGCAACCGGCGGCGTTAGAGCATCTCGCCGCGCTTGACGATGACGTGGTCGATGATGCCGTAGTCCATGGCCTCCGACGCGGTGAACCATCGGTCGCGGTCGGAGTCGGCCTCGACCTGCTCGACGGTCTGGCCGGTGTGGTGGGCGATGCGCTCCTGCAGGAGCTTCTTGGTGTAGGCCATCTGCTCGGCCTGGATGGCGATGTCGGTGGCCTGGCCCCGAACACCTCCGAGGGGCTGGTGCATCATGATCCGGGCGTGGGGCAGGGCGTAGCGCTTGCCCGGAGCCCCCGCGCACAGCAGGAACTGCCCCATCGACGCGCCCAGGCCGATACAGATCGTGCCCACCTCGGGCTGGATGAACTGCATGGTGTCGTAGATGGCCATGCCCGAGGTGACCGAGCCTCCGGGGCTGTTGATGTACAGCCAGATGGGCCTGCTGGCGTCCTGGCCCTCCAGGTACAGCAGTTGGGCCATGATGAAGTTGGCGATCTCGTCGTTGACGTCGGAGCCGAGCACCACGATGCGGTCCTGAAGCAACCGGTTGTACACCTCGCTGTGACGGCTGGCGGCGGTGGTCGGCGTTTCGAAGCCGACCTCGTCGGGTTCGGGACGAGGCCGGGGCGGCGATGAATGCGACGTCATGGCGACGAGGCTACCGGTGCTGTCTGGTGATCCCGACCGGCCTGGATCCAGACAATATTCTTCTGATGTTTCATGATTATTCAGTAGTGTTTGTCGCACCCTGGTTGTATAGTTACATGCATGGAATTCACAGTGGAGCCGGACCGGTCGAACGGCAGCGGGGTGTGCATAGCTGATGCGGATGTGGCTGCGTTGAGCGACGACGAGCTGGTGGAGCGGATGGCGGCGCTGGGCCGGGAGCGGTCGCGGGTGGAGGCGATGTTGGCGGAGACGGCTGGGGAGTTGCATCGACGCGACGGTGGTCGAGCCACGGCGGCGATGATGCGTGAGCGGCTGCATGTGTCGTCCCGGCAGGCAATCGCCGACACCGAGCTGGCCGCGTCGCTTGGCCCGTTCCCCGCGACGATGGAGGCTTGGCGTGCTGGGCAGATCACTGCGGGCCATGCCCGGGTGATCGCTCGGGTGGCCGCCGATCCCGATCATGCTGATGAGGCGGCGTTGTTGGAGATGGCCCGCGGGTATCCGGTGGACATGTTCGCCCGCATGACCCGCCACTACATGAAGCCCGGCACGTCGTCGCAGGAGCGCAACCGCCAACACGAGAACCGCTGGGCGTCGCTGGTGCAGGACCCCGACGGGTCCTGGCGGCTGTCGGCCTACTTCGACGCCGACAACGGCAAGCGCGTCAGCGTGGCCTTCAACGCCATGGTGCGCACCTACCGCAACGGTGTCGCTGTCAACGGGATCGATCGCTACAGCAAGGACACTCTCCAGCATCGCCGTGCTGACGCGCTGGCCAATCTGATCACCGGCGAGGGTCCGCACCGCCGCCCCAAGACCACGCTGCTGTTGATCGCCGACTACGACACCGTGGCCCGCGAGCTCCACAACCTGCGCTACGACGACGGCCTGCCCGTGGCCGCAGACCAGATCGCCAAACTGGCCGCAAACGCCAACATCCTGCCCGCCGTCTTCAACGCCGACGGCGATCCCCTGTGGCTGGGCAGAGCCCAACGAGACGCCAGCTTGGGCCAGCGCATCGCATTGGCGGCCCGCGACGGCGGCTGCGCCAACTGCGCCGCACCAGCAGAGGGGGGCGAACCCCACCACATCGAATGGTTCAGCCGCGGCGGGCGCACCGACATCGACAACCTCGCCCTGTTGTGCGAGCGCTGCCACCACCTCATCCACGACGACGGCTGGCAACTGCACTCCGACGACAGCCAACTCACACTCCGGCCGCCGACACAGCCGATGACGCAACCCCGCTCCCGGTCCGGCACCCGTCACCGGGCCGGGCACAACAGCCACTCCCACAGCCACACCCCGCCCGACCGCAACCCCGTCCTGCGAACCTGACGGCCGCGGGTCGCGGGATACCCTGACTGGACTCGCGGACGTGGCGGAATCAGGCAGACGCGCTGGGTTTAGGTCCCAGTACCCGCATGGGTGTGGGGGTTCGAATCCCCCCGTCCGCACCCACCATGAGGAGGCCGCACAGTGCCAACCGCGATCGTCACCGGAGGAGCTAGAGGACTTGGCCGGGTCTACTGCGTGGCGCTGGCCGGGGCAGGGTTCGACATCGTCGTGGCCGACGTGCTCAACGCAACCGAGACCGTCGACGAGATCGAGGCCGGGGGCGGCCGCGCAATCGGCTGCCGGACCGACGTCAGCTCCGCGGGGGACAACGAGGCGCTGGCCGCGGCCGCAGCCGGCGCCTTCGGCACTATCGACGTTCTGATCAACAACGCCGCCTACTACTCCCAGATCGTCCGGGGCCCGTTCAACGAGGTCACTCAGGAAGAATGGGACCGGACCTTCGAGATCAACGTCCGCGGCGCCTGGCTCGCCTGCTGCGCCGTCCATCCCTACATGAAGAAGCAGGGGTCGGGCAAGATCATCAACATCTCCTCGACCACTTGCTTCAAGGGCACGGTCGGCTTCCCCCACTACGTGGCCAGCAAGAGCGCCGTAATCGGGTTGACCCGCTGTCTGGCAGAGGAACTCGGTCCCGACGGCATCACCGTCAACGCCGTGACCCCCGACCTGATCCCCGACCCGTCCCTGCGCCCCTCCGACGCCGCCAGCGACCAGTTCGTGGTGGCCGGACGCTCCATCAAGCGCACCCAGGTCCCCGACGACATGGTCGGAACGATCCTCTACCTCGCGGGCCGCGGCTCCGACTTCGTGACCGGCCAGAACATCGTGGTCAACGGGGGTGCCTTCTACCAGTAGGCCCCCAGCCCGCGCCGTCGGGCGGAGGCAGTCGATCTCGATGCCTGATCTCGATGACGCTCTAGCCTGAGTCGAATGCCGCTGAGTGGAGCGCCGTACGGCGAGCACGGGATCGTCCTGCCCGAACCGTTCGACGAGTCGCTGAAGGACGCACCCATTGATCTCGAGGTCCGGATCGAGCTGTTCCGCAAGCAGCATGAGATCCGGCAACTCGAGAAGCGGATCTATGACCTGTTCCTGCAGGGGTTGGTGCGGGGCACCAGTCACCTGTCCATCGGCATGGAGGCCACCGGTGCGGCGTTCGGAGTGGCGCTGCGGCGCGACGACTACAGCTTCGCCACCTACCGGGGACACGGCCACACCGTCGCCCGGGGGGTTGGACCGGAGCCGATCATCGGCGAGTTGCTGGGCAGGGCGACGGGGCTGGTGGGCGGCAAGGGCGGGTCGATGCACCTGACGTCGGTGGAGCACGGGATGATGGGCTGCTACGCCATCATCGGCGCTCACTTGTGCATCGCCAACGGCGCGGCCTGGTCGGCCAAGGTGCGGGGTACCGACCAGGTGGCGGTGGCGTTCTTCGGCGACGGGGCCACCAACATCGGGGCGTTCCATGAGGCTGTCAACTACGCGGCCAACTACCGGCTGCCGACGATCTTTGTGTGCGAGAACAACCTGTACATGGAGTACACGCCGATCGCCGAGGTCACCCCGGTGAAGCACCCGGCGGCCGACCGCGCCCCCGCTTACGGGATGGACGCCACCGTGGTCGACGGCAACGACGCCGACGCGGTCTACCTCGCAGCTCAGGCCGCCATCGAGCGGGCCCGTAGCGGTGGCGGGCCGTCGATCATCGAGGCCAAGACCTACCGCCAGGGCGGCCACAGCCGCGCTGATCCGGGCCAGTACCGCCCCGACCGCGAGGTCGAGGCGTGGTTGGCGCACGATCCGATCCCGATGTACCACCAGCGTCTGCTGGATCTCGGTGTCGGCGAGGACCGATTGACGGCGATCATCGGTGAGGTCGCGGCCGAGATCGATCGGGCGACCGAGGCGGCCAAGAGCGCACCGGAGCCTGCTGCGGAAGCCCTCTGGACGAACGTGTGGGCGGACGGGGGCTCGCAATGGCGGAACTGACCTACCGGGAGGCGGTCGCCGCCGGCATCGCCCAGGAAATGCGCAGAGACCCCTCCGTCGTGTTCCTCGGCGAGGACGTGGCCGGCGCCGGTGGCGTCTTCAAGACCACCGCGGGGCTGCTGGAGGAGTTCGGACCCGACCGGGTGGTCGACACGCCCATATCCGAGCAAGCCATCCTCGGTGCGGCGATGGGGGCGGCGATGACGGGACTGCGGCCCATCGCCGAGATCATGTTCTCGGACTTCTTCGCGGTGTGTTGGGACCTCGTCGCCAACGAGATCGCCAAGACGCGCTACATGACCGACGGCATGGCGGGCTGCCCGCTGGTGATCCGATCCGGCAACGGTGCGGGCCTGCGCTTCGGCGCCCAGCACTCGCAGAGCATCGAGAACTGGGCCATGGCCGTACCCGGCGTCAAGGTCGTCGCGCCGTCCACGCCCGCGGACCTGATCGGGCTGATGGCCGCCTCGGTTCGCGATCCCGACCCGGTGCTGCTGTTCGAGCACAAGGCGCTCTACCCCACCAAGGGCGACGTTCCCGACGGCGAGATCGTCGACGAATTGGGCAAGGCCCGGGTGCTGCGGGACGGATCCGACGCCACCGTGGTGGCTCTGGCGCTCATGGTGCCGCGGGCAATGGAGGCCGCCGACATGCTCGCGGCCGACGGCATCGAGGTCACCGTGATCGATGTCCGCAGCCTGGTCCCGCTGGACACCGCGACGATCCTCGCATCGGTCGCCGAGACCAGCCGACTGTTCACCGTGGAGGAGAACCCCCGCCTGTGCGGCTGGGGTGCCGAGATCTGCTCGATCGTCGGTGAGGACGGATTCTGGGACCTCGACGGCCCCATCGTGCGCATCACCACACCACACCTGCCACTTGCCTCGGCCCCGAAGTTGGAGGATCTGGCCCTCCCCGACGCCGACCGCGTCACGGCCACCATCAAGACTGCATTGGGCTGACGCCCGCTAGCGCTGGAGCAACTCCAGCAGCGCTCGCAAGGCCCGGCCACGGTGGCTGATGGCGTTCTTGGCGGCTGGGCCCAGTTCCGAGAACGTGAGGCCGCCCGCCTCGACCGGAGCGAACACCGGGTCGTAGCCGAAGCCGCCGGCGCCGCGGGGCTCGGTGGTGATCGCGCCGGCCACGGCGCCCTCCGCCATTACTTCGGAGCCGTCGGGGTAGCAGACCATGGCCACTGTTCGGAACCGGGCGGAGCGCTGCGGCGGCGCCACATCCCGCAGATCGGACAGCAGGCGGGCCAGGTTGGCGGCGTAGCTGGCGTCAGGGCCCGCATAGCGGGCCGAGCGCACACCGGGGGCGCCGCCGAGAGCATCGACCTCCAGCCCGGTGTCGTCGGCCAGCGCCGGCGCGCCCGCGAAGCGGCATACGGCGAGCGCCTTGAGGCGGGCATTGCCCTCAAGGCTCTCGGCGTCCTCGGCGACTTCGCCCATACCCGGTGGCCTGGGCAGCAGCACGGCCGCTCCGGCCAGCACCTCGGCCATCTCGGCCACCTTGTCGGGATTGGCGCTGGCGCAGACCAGCTCGATCATCTGGGTTCAGGTGCTTCCGCGAGGATTGCCCGCTGCGCGGCCACGATCTCCGAGATCCCCCCAGAGGCCAGGTCGAGAAGCTCATCGAGCTGGGACCGCGTGAAGGGCCGGCCCTCGGCGGTGCCCTGCACCTCCACCAGCTCGCCCCCGCCGGTCATGACCACATTGAAGTCCACGTCGGCGCGGGCGTCCTCGGAGTAGGGCAGGTCGAGCAGCGCCACGCCGTCTATCAGGCCGACGCTCACCGCGGCGCACTCCCCCACCATCGGCGACGACCGCAGATCCCCTGCCTGCACCAGCCGGGTCACCGCGTCGTGCAGGGCCAGGTAGCCGCCGCAGATCGACGCGGTGCGGGTGCCGCCGTCAGCCTGCAGCACGTCGCAGTCCACGATCACCTGGCGCTGACCCAGCCCAGCCAGGTCGACGACCGTCCGCAGAGACCGGCCGATGAGGCGCTGGATCTCCTTGGTGCGGCCGCCCACCCGGCGGGAAACTCGCTCCGGTGACGATCCCGGCAGCATCGAGTACTCGGCGGTGAGCCATCCGCTGCGGCGCTCGCGCATCCACCGGGGCACGTCGTCGTCGACCGACGCCGTGCACAGCACCCGGGTGGCCCCGAACTCCGCCAGCACCGATCCGCCGGTCATGGTCGTGTAGTCGCGCCGGAACGTCAGCGGTCGCAGCTCGTCGGGCCTGCGACCGTCGCCGCGCCGGCCGTCGGAGCCGATAGCGGTCACTGCTGGCGCCTCACACCGTCAGAACCAGACCGGGGCGGGCGACATCCACCTCACCGGCGAACACCTCGCCGGCCTCGGCCAGCTGCGCGCCGGGGTCACAGCCGGGGGCCAGATGGGTGAGCACCAGACGCCCGACGTCGGCCGCGGCCGCGGCCCGGGCCGCCTGCCGGGCGCTCATGTGGGGGATGCCCTCATCCTCGTGCTCGCAGCCGTGGCTGGCGTCGCACATGGCCAGGTGTATGCCCTCCCCCAGCGACCGGAAGTCCCAGCCGGGCCCGGTGTCGGAGCTGAAGGCGAACGAGCGGCCCCCGGCGTCCACCCGGGGCGCCAGCGTCTCCACGGGATGGTCGGTGCGCGAGAAGCTCCACTGCTGGTCGCCGATGGTCAGCCTCGACGAGGGGTCGATCACGTTCCAGGCCAGAGGATCGCTCCGGCCCGACCGCAGCACGGTGATGGCCTCGTCCATGGCCCGGGTCTCGGCCGTGCCGTAGACGGGGACGTTGCGGCGGGGCACGAACCAGATGTACACGTTGCGGATCACCGGCAGCTCCAGCCAGTGGTCGGGATGGCAGTGGGTGGCGACGATGGCACTGATGTCGGCGAGGTCTATGGCCTCCTGGAGGGGTCCCAGCGTTCCCGGCCCGCAGTCGAGCAGCACCGCGGTGGAGTCGCTTCGCACCAGGTAGCCGGTGCAGGGGTTGCCGGGCGCGGCGTAGGAGCCGCTGCATCCGAGGACCGTGACCGTCAGTGCCACGGGTTACTCCGGGTGGAGCGCCTAGCGCTCCTCCGCCTAGCGCTCCTCCTTGAAGACCACGTGCTTCCGGATCACCGGGTCGTACTTCTTGAGTTCGATGCGGTGGCGGGTGTTGGTCTTGTTCTTGGTCGTCACGTAGGTGTAGCCGGTGCCGGCGGTGGACCGGAGCTTGATGATGGGACGCTTGTCGCTGGCCATCGCCGCCTCCTTGCTCTAGATCTTGCGGCCGTTGCGGCGCATCTCGGCCACCACGCTCTCGATGCCGCGCTTGTCGATGGTCTTGATGGCCTTGGTGGTCAGACGCAGCTTGATCCAGCGCTTCTCGCTCGGCAGGTAGTATCGCTTGGTCTGGACGTTGGGATCCCAGCGGCGGCTGGAGCGGCGATGCGAATGCGAGAGCTGCTTGCCGAACTGCGGCT
>JAGWAO010000045.1:0-1221 GCA_021296315.1 Acidimicrobiia bacterium
TGCTGACCCTGCTGATCGGCCTGGCCGGCTCGCCGTTCCCGTTCCTGCCCCGCCACCTGACCCTGATCGGCACGTTCTCCGTCGGCGTGCCCGGCTTCTTCCTGGCCCTGGCCCCCAATCACCAACTGGTCAGACGTGGCTTCCTCGGTCGCGTGCTGCGGTTCTCCCTGCCGGCGGGCACGGCGGCCGGAGCCGTGACCTTCGTGCTGTACGAGATCGTGCGCCGTCTCGACGGCATGAGCCTCGACGAGGCCCGCACATCGGCCACCATGACGCTGCTGGGCATCGGCTTGGTGATACTGCTGCTCATCAGCCGCCCGCTTCGGCCCTGGAAGGTCGGCCTGGCCGCCTCCATGGCCGCCTCCTACGGGGCCGCGATGGCGATTCCGAGCCTTCGCGAGTTCTTCCAACTCGACGCGCCGTCGCTCGGCGGGTGGCTGTGGGTGCTGGGTGCGGTGGTGGTCGGCGGGACCGGATCGTGGCTGGCGGTCGAACTGCGGGAGCGGATCGCCGAGGGCCGCGGGGCGCAGACATGAGCCGCGACGTCCTCGTCGTGGGCGGGGGCGACCCCGCGGCCGCACTGGCCGCCGAGCTGTCGGGGGACGTGCTGGTGGCGGCTCCCGAGCCCGGAGACATCGACGACGGCTTCGTGGACCGGTTGGCCCGACCCGATGGCACTGCGATCGACGGTCTCGACCTAGTGGTGCACGCCCTCTATCCCGAGCGGAGCCGGACACCGGCCCCCATCGCGGCGATGACCGCCGACGATTGGGCCGCGGCCTGCGACGACCCGCTGGAGGCGGGCATCCGCCTGGCCCGCGGCGCGCACCGTCACCTGGTCGCCCGGCAGGGGACGATCGTCTTCTGCGTGCCCGTCGTCGGCGCGGCCGGCGCAGCGAACCTCGTGGCTCTGGCCGGGCTGGCCGAGGGCTTGCGGGTCCTGGCCCGGTCGCTGGCCCGCAGCTGGGGATCCGACCAGACCAGCGCCCACGCCGTGACCCTGCACCCGTCGATGTTCCTGTCGCCGGAGCACGCGGCGGCAGCCGTCGACGCCACCGCCCTGCACGACCCCGCACTGGGCCGCCTGCCGTCGGCGGCCGAGATCGCCGCAGTGATCGAAGCCCTGGCCGACAGCCGGACGACGTCGGGCCTAACCGGAGCGTCGCTGGTGATGGACGGCGGCACCTGGATGGCCGGATGACCGGGGACGGCACGACCGGG
>JAGWAO010000045.1:1292-16208 GCA_021296315.1 Acidimicrobiia bacterium
CCGATGACCGGGGACGGCACGACCGGGACCCCGATGACCGGGGACGGCACGACCGGGGCGCCGGGGGGCCGGGTGCTCGAGGGCCAGGTGGCGGTGGTCACCGGTGCCGGGCAGGGCGTCGGGGCCGGGATCGCGTCGGCGCTGGCCGCGGCGGGAGCGGCGGTCGTGATCGCCACCCGGCGGGCCGCCAACGGCGAGCCCGCCGCCGAGTCGATCCGGGCCGCCGGGCACGACGCCGTCTTCGTTCGCTGCGACGTGACCGAGGCCGGTGACGTGGAGGCCACGGTGGCCGAGGCAGTGGCGCGCTTCGGCGGGCTGGACATAGTGGTCCACAACGCGGTGGCCCACGCGGGCCGGCCCGGAGGGGTGCAGTACACCCGCAGCGAAATGATCAGGCCCCAGATCGCCACCGCTGCCACCGCGAGCTTCCTCTGCGCCCGGGCGTCGCTGGCCCACCTCCGCCGACGGCCGGGCACGTTGATCCTGCTCACGTCGCCCGCGGGGGTAGAGGGGTCGGCCAACCTGCCCGTCTACGCCACGGTGAAGGCTACCCAGCGCGGGATCGTCAAGAGCCTGGCCCGGGAGTGGGGTCCGCACGGCGTGCGGGTCAACGCCATCGCCCCGGTGGCCCGCACCCCGGCCATGGACGCGGCCGTGGCCGCCAATCCCGACCTGGAGACCCGCCTGGTCGCCCGCACCCCGCTGGGCCGCCTGGGCGACGCCGCCGCCGACATCGGCCCGGTGGCGGTGTTCCTGGCCTCGGAAGGCGCCCGCTACATCACCGGCCAGACCATCGTCGCCGACGGCGGAGGCTTCCTCGGCCTGTAGGAAGCAGGCTCGCGTCGATCAGGTCAATCCGGGCGTTTGATCCGTCCGTCTCGTCCAGCGGTGGCGGCGTAGCGATGCCGAACCGTCCCTCGATGCGGGCCAGCCGCTCGCGGACGTCGGCCAGCTCGCTCCGGATTCCGCGCTCGGAGTTCGTGATCAGCTCCCGGGTCTCCTTCTCGGAGGTCGAGATCAGCTCGCGGGTCTTGACCGCCTCCAGGTGCTGGAACCTCATCGACGCTACGATGAACGCCAGCATCGGGCCCATGATCGCAGCGATGATCGGACCCAGTTGCGACAAGCTGATGGCGTTCATGCTCGGACCATCGCCGTCGTGCTGCCATGAAGCGACCTTATTGACACTGACATTCACTATAGTTGCACTTGCGATGCGAGCAGGCGTCGCAGAGGCCCCCGAGGCGGTGCTAGACCGGGCGGCGTGGGCGAGGTCCATATGCTGGTGAGCCCCCGGGGGGGCCGGGGACGGGCCGCGGCGGCCGCGCCGGTCGTCCGCCGGGTGATCGAGCAGGCCGGCCACACGCCGGTGGACATCAGCGGGGCGTCCGCGGAGCAGTCCGCCGACGCGGCCCGGGCCGTGGTGGCTGCCGGCGCGGAGCGACTGATCGCGGTGGGCGGCGACGGAACTATCCACCTGGCTGTCCAGGGGGTGGCCGGCACCGATGCCGCCCTGGGGATAGTGCCTGCGGGCACCGGGAACGACTTCGCCCGAGCCTTCGGGCTGTTCGGCCTCAGCGTCGAGGACGCTACCGCCACGGCACTGGGGCCGACCCGGCCGGTGGACGCCATCCGCACCGACCGGCAGAGGTGGGTGATGTTGAGCGTGACCGGCGGCTTCAGTGTGGATGTCAACGTCCGGGCCGACCGGCTGCGATTCCCCTCCGGTCCGAGCCGCTACACGGTGGCCACCTTGCTGACCATGCCGGGCCTGCGTCACCGCGAACTCACCGTCACCGTCGACGGGGAGCGCACCGAGTTGCGCAGCGCCCTGTTCGCGGTGAACAACACTCCGATGTTCGGGGGCGGCATGGCCATATGCCCCGACGCCGACCCCGCCGACGGCCTGATCGACGTGTGCGCGGTGGGCCCGGCCAGCCGGACCACCATGCTGCGCCTGCTCCCGAAGGTGTTCGAGGGTGGTCACGTCGGCCATCGCCACGTCCACATGATGCGGGGACACACGGTCACCATCGAGGGCGAGATGGACCTCGTCGCCGACGGCGAGGAGTTCGGCACCGCGCCGATCACGCTGGAGGCCGTACCCGGCGCCCTTCAGGTAGCCGCCGGGGCCTAAGCACCAGGAATTGGCAGCACAACGCACCCACACCGTGCAAGACGCTGCCAGTTCATGCCGTCACCCGGCACCGACCAGGAATTGGCACAACGCACCCGCACCGTGCAAGACGCTGCCAGTTCATGCCGTCACCCGGCACCGACCAGGAATTGGCAGCACAACGCACCCACACCGTGCAAGACGCTGCCAGTTCGCGGCTAGGCGACCGGGGCGAGGGCGTCCAGCAACTCGTCGGCGAAGTCGGGACGGCAGATGACCAGTCCGGGGGTGTACGGGCGCGGGTTGTTGAACCGCAACGGCGAGCCGTCGGCACACGACGCATGCAGGCCGGCCGCCAGGGCAACCGCGGCCGGGGCGCACACGTCCCACTCATAGAGCCCGCCGGCGTGCACATAGGCGTCCATCTCGCCCCGCACCACCGCCATCGCCTTGACCCCGGCCGATCCCATGGTCAGCACGTCGGCATCCAGGCTCGCCGCCAGCCGGCGGCCGTCGCTGTGGCCCCGCGACCGGGCCACCACCACTCTGCGGCGACCGACCCGGCACATGGTGGGCTCCGACGGCGGATCGGTCCCGAAGGTGGTGCCCCAGGCGGGCACGGCCACCGCGGCCGCGGTCGGGACGCCCCGCTCGCACAGCGCCACATGCACCGACCACGCCCCCGTCACGCCGAAGTCGTAGGAACCGTCGAGCGGATCGAGAATCCAGAGCCGCTCGACGGCGAGCCTTCGCCGGTCGTCGTGGCCCTCCTCCGACAGCACCGAGTCGCCAGGGCGGTGGCGGCTCAGCTCCTGCGTCAGGAACTCGTGGGCCTGACGGTCGGCCGCCTTCTCCAATCCCCAGCCCTGCGGCGCCGACGGGTCGCTCAGCAGGCCGAGCAGCCGCTGACCGCAGTCGTGGGCGAGCCGAGCCGCCAGGGCATGATCGCCTCCGTCGTCTGTCACGCGTCGGGAGGCCGGCGGTGCGCCATCACCGCGTAGCTGCCGCCGTCGAAGGGCTCGCGGTCCCAGGTGGTCCAGCGATGCTCCAGCTCCAGGCCGGCGCCGGCCGCGTACCGGTCGTAGTCGGCAAAGGTCAGCGGGCTCAGCCCCAGGCGGAAGCCGGTCACCAGCCGGCCGCCCGGACTCAGGTGCCGGGCCATGTTGGCCACGATCGCCGCCTCGGTGCCGACCTCCACGAACACCATCACGTTGCCCGCCATCACGATCAGGTCGAACTCTCGCCTCGCCGCCGCCCCCGGCTCCGGCCCGCCGAGCTCCACGTCCGCCAAGTCGCCCAGGACCCACTGGAGGTGCGGGGCCTTGCTGCGGGCCTCGTCGAGCATGCGGGTGTCGAGGTCCACCCCCACGACGTCGATGCCGCGGCGGTCGAGCTCCATGGCGACCCGGCCGGTGCCGCAGCCGGCGTCCATTACCGAGCCCGGCTCGAACCAGCAGACCAGGTCGGCCTCGCCGTGGACCCACTCGCCGCGGGCCTCCATCCGCCGCCAGCGGTCGTCGTAGACGCCGCCGTGCGCCGCCCCGCCGATATCCCACCAACGGCTCATCTCGCCGACCCTAACCCGGCAACGTCGCGGTCCGTTAGCCTCAGCACCGACAGCCGCTACTGCCTGCCATCCACCCAGGGAGGGTCTATGGAGTTCGGGATATTCCAGAACGGCTACCTACCGGGCCCCTCGGCGCACATGAGTGAGCACGAGCATCTGATGCTGATGCGGGAGGCGTCGTATCCGATCCTCGCCGACAAGCACAACTGGAAGTTCGCCTGGTTCGGAGAGCACCACTGCCTCACCGAGTACAGCCACATGTCGTCGCCCGAGGTGATGATCGGCTGGATCGCGGCCCAGACCGACTACATCCATCTGGGAACCGCTATCACCAGCCTGCCCACCACCAAGGAGCATCCGGTCCGCATCGCGGAGCGGGCCGCCATGCTCGACCACTTCTGCGAGGGCCGGTTCGAGTTCGGCACCGGCCGGGGCGCCGGCAGTCACGAGGTCGCCACATTCAACGGCACCCTCACCTCCGAGACCAAGGCCATGTGGAACGAGGTGATCACCGAGATCCCCCGCATGTGGGCCCAGCGGGACTACTCCTACGAGGGCGAGCACTTCAGGGTGCCGCCCAACCACAACGTCCTCCCCAAGCCCTACAACGGCACCCACCCGCCGCTGTGGGTGGCCTGCGGCAACCTGGCCACGTTCGCCACCGCCGGCAGCATGGGCATCGGGGCGATCGCGTTCAACTTCGAGCCCGCGCCCGCGCTCAAGGGCCGCATCGACAGCTACAAGGAGGCCGTCGCGGAGTGCTCGGAACCCCACGGCTCCTACATGAACGACAACGTGATGATGACCAACGCCGTCATCTGCCTCGAGGACCGCGACCGGGCCCGCGAGATCGCCCTGATGCACGGCCGGGGCTACCTGTACTCGATGGTGTGCCTCTACCACGACACCATCCCCAAGCGGGAGGGCGCCCCCACTTGGCCCGAGCCGCCCACCGGCCTGCCCGACGAGGCCACCCTCGACTTCGCCGTCGACGCCGGCTACATGCTGTGCGGCACGCCCGAGGAGGTGTGCGAGCAGCTCGAGAAGTCCTACGTGGCCGTGGGCACCGACCAGCTGGTGTTCGGCCTGCCCAACGAGGGATTCGAGTACGAGGAGATCCTGGAGATGATCGAGATCTTCGGCGACCAGGTGATCCCGGAGTTCGACAAGGACAGGGTGCACTCCACCGAGAAGTACCGGGCCAATGCGGTGCGCAAGTACCCGGAGTGGAACACCGAACCGCCCGACATCAAGACCACGCCGCCTCCCAGCGCATCCATGCCGATCCCCTACCGGCACTGAGGCCGCCGCTCAGGGCACGGCGTCTCAGCCTTTCACGAGTTCGGTGGCCTGCCGGCACTCCTGCTCGGTGCGGGCGGCCAAATTCAGCATCGTGACAGGCGACTCCTCCCAGGCCTGCAGCCGCTCCCGGATGCGCTCGACCGGGCCGACCAGGGAGATCTCGTCGGCGAACTGGAGGGGTACGGCCGCGATGGCCTCGTCCCGGCGCCCTTCGAGGAACAGTCGCTGGACCTCGTAGGCGGCCTCCTCGTATCCCATCCGGGCCATGAGCTTGGTGTGGTAGTTCTGGCCCTCGGCCCCCATGCCGCCGATATAGAAGCCCAGGCTGGCCCTCACCGGCCAGAGGGCATCGGCGATGCCGTCGTCATGGCACACCCTCAACGTCGTGTGCACCGCGATCTCGAAGCCCTCCGGGGCGCCGGCCAGCTGCGACGCGTAGACCTCGGGGCGCATCGGGGAGTAGTACAGCGGGAGCCAGCCGTCGGCGATCTCGACGGTCTGGGCCACGTTGCGCGGTCCCTCAGCCCCGATCCAGATCGGGATGGGCCGCAGCGGGTGGGTCATGATCTTCAGCGGCTTGCCCAGACCCTCCGCGCCCGGACCGGCGTACGGGTGCTGGAAGTGCTCACCGGCGAAGACGAGAGGGCCGCTGCGCTCGAAGACCCGCCGCAGGATCTCCACGTACTCACGGGTGCGGGCCAGCGGCCGCTCCGAGGGCCGGCCGTACCAGCCCTCCACCACCTGGGGGCCGGAGACGCCCAGCCCGAGGATCGCCCGACCGCGGGAGACGTGGTCGAGGGTGACGGCGTGCATGGCTGTGGCGGTGGGGGTCCGGGCCGCGAGCTGCGCGACTCCGGTGCCCAAACGGATCCGCTCGGTCGCCGCGGCGATCAGCACCAGGGGCGAGAAGGCGTCGGACCCCCAGGACTCGCCGGTCCACGCCGCGTCGAACCCGGCCCGCTCGGCCGCGACGGCCAGATCCACCAGACCCTCGGGCATGGCCCGACCCCAGTAGCCCAGCGTCAGACCGAGTTGCACGCCGGGCACGCTAACCTAGAGGCCGAGCGGACGGACCCCGGCTTCGCGGCTGCCGGATGGCTGGTCCTGGTAGCTTGTGCAGGGTTCTTGGCGGGCGGGTGACAACCCCATGACCACCAGATCCCCTTGCCGTTGCTCTCCCTCAGCCCGCCGTCGACGCTGGCTGGCCGTCATCGTGCTGCTGTTCGCCGCGGCCGCGGCCGCACCAGCAGCCGCGCAGAGCGACGAGGAGATCATCAAGCAGAGCGGGCAGGTCGTCAGGGACACCGAAGCCCAGCGCGAGGCGCTGGACCAGGCTGCGGCTGAAGCCACCGAGAGCCTCGACGCAGCCAACGCCGACGCCGAGGATCTGATCGACGCCCTGAACAAGGCCCAGGCCGCGGTGGACGCCCAGCAATCGGCCCTCGACGAGGCCGAGCGGGCAGTGGCCGACGCGGAGGCCGTAGTGCTGGAGGCCGAGGCCCGGATCGTCGAACTGGAAACCGAACTGACCGCCACCCAGGAGGGTCTTCGCGAGGCCGTGATCGAGTCCTACGTCTCGTTCCAAGCGCCGACCGGAACGTTCAGCGTGCTCGGCTCCGACCCGTGGCAGAACGCTCGCGAGGAGGCTCTGGCCGGATTCGCCGCAGGCAGCCGGATCGACGACATCGACGATCTGCGGCGGCTGGGCGAAGAACTGGAGCGCTGGCGGCTCCAAGCCCTCGAAGCGGCCGTCGAGGCCGAGACCCACCGCCGGGCGGCGGCCCTGATCCTCGCCGACCTGCGAACGGCCGTCGACCGCGAGGCCGAACTGTCGGTGGCGGCCGAGGAGCGGGTCGAGAGGCGGCTGTACGAGGTCCAGACGATCAGGCAGCTGGACGCCACGTTGGCCGCGGAGATCGAGGCAGCCGAGCGCCGGATCGCCTCGGCCCTGGAACGCCAGCGGGCCGAGGAGGAGGCCCGCCGCCGTGCGGAGGAGGAGAGGCGCAGAGCCGAGGAGGCCCGTCTGAGAGCCGAGCAGGAGGAGGCCGAGGCTCGCGCGCTGGCCGAGTCGGTGGATCCATCCGACACGGACTTGCCGCTCGTGTGGGTGAGCGGCTTCGAGGTGCACACGCAGATCGCGGACGCGGTCGAGGGCCTGGTGGCGGCCATGGAGGCGGAGGGCTTCAACCTGGGCGGTTGGGGGTACCGGACCGCCCAGGAGCAGATCAGCCTGCGCAGATCCCACTGCGGCACGTCGGAGTGGGACATATGGAGCAAGCCTTCAAGCACCTGCCGGCCCCCGACGGCTCGTCCGGGCCGGAGCAACCACGAGAAGGGCCTGGCCATCGACTTGACCAACAACGGCCGGCTCATCACCAGCCGCAACAGCGCGGTGTTCCAGGCACTCCAGCGTCTGGCCCCGAGCTTCGGGCTCAAGAACCTCCCCAGCGAGCCCTGGCACTGGTCGGTGGACGGCCGCTGACCTTGGCTGATCGCTTGCGGGCCGTCCCTCGCCGATATTCCGGTCGTTGGGGTCGATAGTGGCCCTCAACCACCGGGAATTCGCGGCCGGCAGCCGGCGCACGGTGGGCTGGTGGGCTACTCCGTGTGGGTCCAGACGGGGTGGCGCTTCTCGATGAAGGCCTTGGGCCACTCGGCCCCGTCGCCCCGGGCTGCTCTGGACGCCATCACATCGATGGCCAGCTTGTAGGCCTCGCCGACTGGCAGGTCCATCTGGGCGTAGAGCGTCTGCTTGCCGATGCCCTTGGCGAAGCGGCTGCCCCGGGTGGCCCGACCCAGCAGGTCCATGGTGGCCTCGTCCAACTGCTCGGGCGGCACCACCCGGTTGACGAGGCCCCAGTCCAGCGCGGTGGCCGCGTCGAGGGTGTCGCCGGTGAGGGCCAGCTCCGCGGCCCGCTTGCGGCCCAGGGGCCGGGCCACAGCCACCATCGGGGTGTGGCAGAACAGCCCGCCCTTGCCGCCGGGCGTCGCGAACCCCGCCTCAGTGCTGGCCACGACCAGGTCCGCGCTGGCCGCCAGCTGGGCTCCGGCCGCGGTGGCCAGGGCATGCACCTTGGCCACCACCACCTGGGGGATCTCCGACATGGCGATCATGGCGGAGGTGCACAGGGTGAACAGTTCCTGAAGCTCGGGCTCGCCCATGTCCGCCAGCTCGGCCAGGTCGTGCCCGGAGGAGAACACCGGGCCGTTGGCCGCCAGCACCACGCCGGCCACCTCGCCATCGGCTCCGGTGGTCCGCAGCGCGTGCTCAAGCTCGCCCAGCATCTCCGACGACAGGCAGTTGCGCCGCTCGGGCCGGTTGAGCGTGACCGTCACATAGCGGTCGTCACGCTGGTACAGCAGGTTGCGATAGTCCATGGGAACCTTCCTGTCTTGTGTTGCCCGCTCTAGTTCGCTTCGCTCACGGGCCGCTCGGGCCACGGCCTCGCTGAGCGCCTACCAAGTCCTCCTGAACGTGCATCTATCCGCTCGGCCTCAGAGCGGCTCTACGAGTCTGCCAGAGCGGGCAGCACTTCCTCTGCCGCGAGTTGGACACTGGACCAGGCCTCGTCGATGGGCATGCCGCCCACCAGCGGGTGCAGGGCCAGCGAGCCGGTGCTGCGGGCCAGATCAACCGCCTCGGTCGGCGTGAGCACCCGGTAGATGCCCTCGGCCCGCAGTTCCTCGACGGTGGTCGCCTTGGAACAGACCGCCGAAGTCTGGCCGGGAGGCTGCCAGCCCTTGTAGGTCATGGCCTCCAGCATGAAGCACTCTCCGTGCTCGGCCCAGACCCGGTCGGGATCGGTGGCCACGTTGAGCATCACGACGTTCTCGGGAGTGATGCAGAAGCCCTGGGTGCCGTTGCGCTCGCACTCGGCGTAGTAGAGGGCCTCGATCTCACCGAACTGGCCGGGGAGCTGCATGGGCAGGCCGAGCCGGGCGGCGCGCCGAGCGGCTGCGGGCGACGAGCCGCCCACCAGCACCATGGGGTGGGGCCGCGTGTAGGGCATGGGCAGCACCTGCACCGTCTCGCCGTTGTGCTCGAAGGGCTCGCCCTTCCAGGCGGCGAGCATGACCTCCAGCGCCTCATCGAGGACTCTGCCCCGGCGCTTCCATTCCTTGCCCATCGCGGCGTACTCCACCGGCCGGTAACCGAGGCCGGTGACGATCACGAGCCGGCCCTTGCTGACCAGGTCGATGACCGCGATGTCCTCGGCGGCCCTGATCGGGTCGTGCAAAGGCAGCAGCAGAGCGGAGATCGTGACCATGAGGTTGTCGGTGCTCGACAGGATCATGGCCGCGTTGAGCAGGGGCGTGGGGCACCACGCCATGGGCGAGCTGTGGTGCTCCTCCAGGGAGACCGCGTTGAAGCCGTGGCCGTCGGCGTAGCGGGCGATCTCCAGCCCGGCCCGGTAGCGGTCGCTCATCGCCTGGCCGTCGGTGGGGTCGGGCGACACGAAGTTGTAGCGGATCAGCGAGAAGGCCATGGCCCCAGTCTGCCCGCCTCACCGCCCCGCCGCGCCGGCCCGACCGTTCTCGGGAGCGCCGCCCGCGCTATACGCCCGCAACCAACCCGAGATTCCCGAGCGCAGCGCCCCATCCAATCTCGGGAGCGCCGCCCGCGCTGTACGCCCGCAACCAACCCGAGATTCCCGAGCGGAGCGCCCCATCCAATCTCGGGAGCGCCGCCCGCGCTGTACGCCCGCAACCAACCCGAGATTCTGGAGCGGGCTGGCGGGCGCGTCGTCAGCCGAGCATCCCCGCGGCGTGCATGCGGTTGATGGTGCTGACCACCGCCCGCAGTGAGGCCGACACGATCGACTCGTGCAGGCCCACGCCCCAGGTGGTGTAGCGGTCGCCGGTGTCGACCTCCACGTACGCGGCCGCGGTGGCGTCGCTGCCGGTGCCGATGGCGTGCTCGTAGTAGTCGTGGATCTTGCCGGCGAACAGTCCGTTGGCCTGAAGGGCGGTCACGAAGGCGTCGATCGGGCCGTTGCCGGTCCCCGCGACGGTGCGCTCCTCCCCGCCGACGCGCAGCCGGGCCTCGAGGTCGGTCCTGGACATTCCGATGGTGTCGGTGGTGGCCCGGTGGCCGACCAGCTCGATCCAGGGCCGGTCCGGCTCCACGTAGGAGGACACGAACCGGCGGTGGATCTCGTAGGAGGTGATCTCGGTGCCGGTGTCCTCGGTCACGGTCTGGATCTGCTTGGAGAAGTCCACCTGCAGGCCCCGGGGCAGGTCGAGGCCGTACTCGTGGAGCAGCACGTAGGCCACGCCGCCCTTGCCGGACTGGCTGTTGACCCGCACCACCGCTTCGTAGCTGCGGCCCAGGTGGCGGGGGTCGACGGGCAGGTAGGGGACGTCCCACACGTCGTACTCCCCTATCAGGGACTCGCCCGGGGCCACGTCGTAGATGGCGGCCATGCCCTTCTTGATGGCGTCCTGATGGCTGCCCGAGAAGGCCGTGTACACGAGGTCGCCTACGTACGGGTGGCGCTCGGGCACGGCCATCCGGTTGGCGTACTCGAACACCCGGCGGGCCTCCTCGATGTCGCTGATGTCGAGCTCGGGATCGACGCCCTGGGTGAACAGGTTGAGCGCGATGGTGACCACGTCAACGTTGCCGGTGCGCTCGCCGTTGCCGAACAGGGTGCCCTCCACCCGGTCGGCGCCGGCCATGATCCCGAACTCGGCCGCGGCCACCGCAGTGCCCCGGTCGTTGTGGGGATGCAGCGACAGCACGATCGAGTCCCGGTTGCGGATGTCGCGGTGGAACCGCTCGATCATGTCGCCGTAGATGTTGGCCGACGACATCTCCACGGTGGCGGGAAGGTTGAAGATCAGCGGCCAGTCGGGGGTGGGGCCGATCACGTCCATGACCGCCTCGCAAACCTCCACTGTGAAGTCGGGCTCGGTGCCGGTGTAGCTCTCCGGGGAGTACTCGAAGCGGATGCCGTCGGCGTCGCCGGCTCGCCGGGCCCGGTCGAGGCCGCGCATGCACTGCTCGGCGCCGTTGACCGCGATGTCGACGATGCCGGCCCGGTCGGTGCGGAACACCACCCGCCGCTGGGTCACCGACGTGGAGTTGTAGAGGTGCACGATGGCCCGGGGCGCCCCGGCGACGGCGTCGAAGGTGCGTTCGATGAGCTCGTCCCGGGCCTGGGTCAGCACCTGGATGGTCACGCCGTCGGGTATCAGGTCCTCTTCGATGAGCTTGCGGCAGAAGTCGAAATCAGGCTGGGAGGCGGCCGGGAAGCCCACCTCGATCTCCTTGAAGCCCATGTCGACGAGATGGTCGTACATGCGCTGCTTGCGTCCATGGGGTCGACGAGGGCCTGGTTGCCGTCGCGCAGATCGACCGAGCACCACAGGGGCGCCTTGGTGATCCGCCGGTCCGGCCAGGTGCGGTCGGCGAGCTCGACCGAGGGGTAGGGCCGGTACTTCGTGAACGGCATGGCCTTGGGCGTGGGCATCGGTCTTGTCCTTGGTCGGCGGATGGTCGGGGGGCCGAGGCGGCCCCGGGAAGCACAAATCCCCCCGGCCGGCGGCACGAGGGGATTCGGCGAGCACCGATATGTGGCGCTCGCCTACACGAGAAGCAGGAGGTCGGCGAAGGTGGTCACGGCCCCCGCAGCGCTGGTGTCCAACCCTGGAGCGAGCGCAAATGGGTAGGAGCCCCTAGCGTCGCATCGGTGCCACTCCCGCTCTTGTTCGCTGCGCTCACGGGCCGCTCGGCCCACGGCCTCGCCCGTATGGGCCGGATTCGTGCGCCTACCCGCTCGGCCTCTGGAGCGGCTGGCGACCAACAACTCGGCTAGTGGGCGTGCGTTCGGGGGGCAAACCGCGCCATGCTTGAGGGGTGAGCCATCTGGTCTGGGAGGCGACGCTGCCCGATCTCCGGTCACCGATCCTGGTGACCGCCTACCAGGGCTGGTTCGACGTGGGCGGGGCGGCGACCGGCGCCCTCGAATGGCTGAGCGAGCGCAGCGACTCGATCAGGGTGGCCCACATCGACCCCGAGGAGTTCTTCAACTTCGCCGAGCAGCGACCGACCGTCCGCCTGCGCGACGACCGGCGCGACATCGTTTGGCCGTCCAACGACGTGCACGTGCTGCGCCCGCCCGACGCGCGGCACGACCTGGTGCTGGTGGTGGGCGCGGAGCCGCAGCTGAGGTGGCGGACCTACGCCGAGGTGGTCGTCGAGCTGGCCACGCGAAGCGAGGCGGCCACGCTGGTCACCGTCGGCGCGCACATCGCCGACATACCTCACACCCGCCCCTTCGGGGTGACCGGCTCCACCACCGACGGCGGCCTGGCCGAGGCCTGGGGACTGGACCAGCCCTCCTACGAGGGTCCGACCGGGATCGTGGGCGTGCTGCACGAACGCTTCGAGAAGCTCGGGGTGCCGGCGGTGTCGCTGCGGGTGGCCGTGCCCCACTACGTCTCGGGCGCACCGAACCCCAAGGGGGCCAGGGCGCTGCTGGAGCGCTTCGAGCGAGTGACCGGGCTGCCCACCGGCTGGGCCGAACTCGACGAGGCCGCCGCGGAGTGGGAGCAGCGGGTCAACGACGCCATGAACTCCGACGACGACGTGGTGGCCTACGTGAAGCGCCTCGAGGCCCGAGCCGACGCCCGGGCCAAGCGAAGCGTGCCCAGTCCTGACGATCTCGGCGCCGAGTTCGAACGCTTCCTGCGCCAGCAGGACCAGTGAGAGAGCGGGAGTGAAGGACATGACTGCCACCTCGATCGAGGCTCCAACCACCGTCCACCGCGGCGAGGAGGAATTGCCCTGGGCGGACGCCGGCAGCGGCATCGAACTCAAGGTGCTGATGGTGAAGGAGGACGAGGGGCTGTGGATCCTGCGAAACCGGTTCGCTCCGGGCGTTGTCATTCAGACCCACCGCCACACCGGCCCGGTCTACGCCCACACTCACAGCGGTGCCTGGAAGTACCTCGAGTATCCGGAGGTCAACCGGGCCGGGTCGTTCCTGTTCGAGCCGGCCGGCAGCGTGCACACCCTCACCACGCCCGCCGACAACACCGAGCCGACCGACGTCTGGTTCCAGATACACGGCGTGAACCTCAACCTCGACGCCGACGGCAACGTGGAGTCGGTGACCGACGGCCCGGGCGTGCTGGCCGCCTACTACGCCATGTGCGAGGCCCAGGGCCTCCCCCGCCCCAACGTCGTCACCTGACCCCGACCCAACTTGGCGACGAACTGGGCATCCAGTACCAGTTTCGTCGCCAATTTGGTGGGCTGTGGGCCGGGCGGGCCTAGCCGGGCGGGCCTAGCCGGGCTACAGGCCGAAGGAGCCGTCCAAGCGGGTCTTCCAGCTGCCTGCGGCCACCGTGCCCCCGTCCACGAGGATGGATGCTCCGGTGACGAAGCTGGCCATGTCCGAGGCGAGGAACACGATCACCGCCGCGCACTCGTCGGCGTGGCCCTTGCGGCGCAGCGGCGTGGGGTGCAGGCCGTCCATGAGGGAACTGGACTGCTCGGCCAGCACGGTGTCACCGGGAGTGGGCATCATGTCGGGCGCCACGCAGTTCACCCGGATGCCCCGATGGCCGCACTCCACCGCCAGGGTCTTGGTGAACTGCTCCACCGCGGCCTTCATGGCCGCGTACACCCCGAACATCGGGGCGGCGTGGTAGGCCTCGACCGAGGTGACGTTGACGATGGCGCCGCCGTCGGACATCAGCGGGATCCCGTGCCGCACGCAGTTGGTGACGGTGGAGAAGTTCTCGCGGATCAGGGTGTGCTCCCCCTTGGCAGAGGTGTCGTCGAAGCGGGCCCGGAAGGTGCCGCCCGCGTTGTTGACGAGTACGCCGATGGGACCGAGCTCGTCACGAGTGCGCTGCATGAAGGCAGCCACCGCGTCGTCGTCGCGGGCGTCGAGCACACCCGACACGCAGCGGCGGTCCTCCGCCTCCACCTCTTGGACCACATCGGACAGCAGCGTGGGATCCTTGTCGAAGATGGCCACATCCGCGCCGAAGCGGGCCATGGCCACCGCGGTGGCCGCGCCGATGCCGCGGGCTGCGCCGGTCACCACCGCGACCCGGTCGGTGAGCAGGATGCTGTCGGGGGAAGCGTTCACGGATCTCCTCTCGATGGTGGCTGACGATACTGCGGTACCTCGGCCGGTAGGGTCGCGAACCCGCGAGACACCGAGGAGGCAGCCGTGAGCGAGTTCGTTCGAGTCGAGACCGGCGGAGGCGTGGCCACCATCCGCGTCGACCGGCCCAAGATGAACGCCGTCAACCCCCAGATGCTCGCCGAGCTGACCGAGGCGGCCAAGACCATCGCGGCCGACGGCGACGTGAGAGCGGCCGTGGTGTGGGGAGGCCCGAGGATCTTCGCGGCCGGGGCCGACATCGGAGGCTTCACCGGCCTGGACCCGGCAGGGGCCACGGCGCTGTCACGCCAGTTCAACGACGCGTTCCTGGCGGTCGAGAACATGCCCCAGATCACGGTGTCGGCCGTGAACGGCTACGCCCTCGGCGGAGGCATGGAGCTGGCCATGGCCACCGACTTCAGGGTGGCCGCCACCGACGCGGTGTTCGGCCAGCCCGAGATCCTTCTGGGGATAATCCCCGGTGGCGGCGGCACCCAGCGCCTTCCCCGGCTCGTCGGCATCACCAAGGCCAAGGAGATCATCTACACCGGCCGCAACGTGTATCCCGACGAGGCTCTCGCCATCGGCCTCGTATCGGCGATCCATCCCTCCGCGGAGACCTACGACGCGGCCGTCGAGACGGCCGCGGGCTACGCGGCCGGTCCAGCGGCGCTGCGCATGGCCAAGCAGGCGGTGATGGACGGTCTGCCCCTGTCGCTTGCCGACGCGGTGGCCCGCGAGACCGAGCACTTCGGCGACTGCTTCACCACCGATGACACCGCCATCGGCGTGGCCAGCTTCCTGGAGAA
>JAGWAO010000046.1 GCA_021296315.1 Acidimicrobiia bacterium
CCATGGCGAACTCGTCGAGGTTGGTCTTGCCGACCACCACCGCGCCGGCGGAGCGAAGCCGCTGCACCACGGTGGCGTCGTACGGGGGCCGCCAGCCCTCGAGCATCCGTGACGAACAGGTGGTGGGAACTCCCCTGGTGCACAGGTTGTCCTTGAGCGCCGCCGGCACACCCGCCAGCGGCCCAACCGGCTCGCCTCTAGCCAGCGCCGCGTCGATCCTGTTGGCGTCGGCTCGCGCCTCGGAGGCCAGCACCAGGTTGAAGGCGCCGATCTCGCCGTCTCGTTCGGCGATGCGGGCTAGGTGCTCCTCCAGGACATCTTGGGCCGTGCGTTCCCCGGACTTCACCGCAGCGGCGATCGACAGTGCGGTCACGGCGCCTCCTCCGGGGTCAGTGGCAACTCGAACCGGCCTCCTCGACTCACGGCGCCTCGCCTGGGGACAGCACCGGAATCGGCTCTCGACCAGTTCACGGCGCCTCGCCCAGGATCGGCGGCACCCGGAACTGGCCGTCGTCAACCGACGGCGCCTGAGCCAGGACTTCGTCACGCTCGAGCGACGACCCCACCTCGTCGTCCCTCGTCACGTTGACGAGCGGGTGGGGATGCGATGTCGGTTCGATGCCGGTCACGTCGAGCGCTTCGACGTCGGCGGCGTGGTCGAGCACCGCGGAGAGCTGCGCCGCCAGCTCATCCAGTTCCTCATCGCTGAAGCGCAGACGGGCCAGCCGGGCCACATGGGCCGTCTCTTCGCGGGTTATCCGGCCGGACACGTCGGAAGGATAGGCCCGACGCCTAACCGCAAGCGCGAGGCGGTATGAGCCCGTCGTGTCGCAGCGGTGTCACTCCCGCTCCTGTTCGCTGCGCCCACGGGCCGCTCGGGCCGCGGCCTCGCTGCACGCCCGGCCAGAATCCTCACAAGTCGCCGCCTAACCGCTCGGCCTCTACCCGTCGGAACTCTCTTCGGGGGAACCCTCGCTCTCGGACTCGAGGCCTTCCCCCTCCGCGCCCTCTGCCGGCTCCTCAGGCTCTGGCGGCGGCATGGGACCCAGCGAGACCCTCACCAGAACCGTGCTGTCGATCGGCACCGTATTGCCGCTGGCCGGGCGGAAGCCGATCACGCTTCCTTCGGGCACGTCGACCGAGAACTCCGTCACGACCCCCGACGCCAGCCGGATTGCAGCCAGTGCGTCGGCGGCGGCCCGCGGCTCCCGGCTCTCGGGCACGGCGGGAACTCTCCGATCAGCCGGGCCGTCCGACACCAGCAGCGTGACATCAGTGCCGGTCTCAAGTTCATAGACACCCTCGGTGACATCGAGGCCGATCACGTTCCCGACCGGGACCACCTCGTCGTTGACAAGCGTCTCACCGATCACGCCGAAGCCGGCAGCATCCAGTTCTCCGGCGGCGTCGTCCACCGTCATGCCGTACAGGCCGGCGAAGTCGGAGACCAGGATCAGCGGCTCGCCCAAGGAAACGAACACGTACAACGTGGCGCCTTCGCCGAGCGAGGCACCGGCCTCGGGCTCGGTGCGGACGATATCCCCCCGCTCGGTGCCCGGAGCGCGAACCAGTATCTCGTTGACTTCCCAACCCGAGTCCGCCGCAGCCGAGGCGGCCGCGACGCCCGTGTGCCCACCGAGCTCGGGAACGGTGGGGTCGGATCCGCCGGAGAGCCACACCCAGACTCCACCGGCCGCGCCGCCCATCACCAGGAGGGCGGCCAGCACCAGCCCCGGCCAGCGGCGGCGGGGAACGTCGTCGTGGGGGATCGCCGAACGCTCCGACACGGTTGGACCGAGCTGCTCGAAGGCCTCGGTGCCCGTGTCACGGATTGGACCCGCGTCGGTGGGCGGCGCCTTGAGGATGGCCAGCGGCAGCGGGTCGGGGCGCGGCAGCAAGGGCGCAACCCGCAGCAGTTCCGACGCCAGTTCGGCGGCGGTCAGCCTTCCGATGGGGTCGGCCGCGATGGCGCGCTCCAGTACGGCTTGAAGTGGGCCGAGGGCAGTGATGGGAATCGGGTCCGGGCCACCGACATCGACGGTCAGATTCCTGGCGCCGGTGACCGCCTCACACAGGACCAGGGCCAGATCGTGCACATCCCGCGCCTGGTCGATCCGGGAATAGCTCACCGGCGCGCCCCCCGAGTCGACTGCAGCTGCGGCCGTGGAGGCCCCGGCCGGGTCCGCGGCCTCGATCGCACCTGCATCAGCAGCCCCTGCCGGCTGCTCGGAAGCTGCCTCGAGGGCCGCGGCCAGCCCAAGGTCGGAGATGTAGGGCCTCGAACCTGAGTCGAACAGGATGCTGGCGGGCGTCAAGCCGAGGTGCGCTCGGTCGCCCTTGTGGATGTTGACCAGCGCCCGGGCGGCTTCCAGCCCGACCATGAGCGCCTGCGACGGAGTGAGCCGGTACCCCTCACGCAGGACCGCAGCCAGACTGCCGCCGGTCAGGTACTCCGTCACCGCGTAGGGCTGCGGCTCGAGGCCCCAGTCGTACACCGGCAGCACTCGAGGATGGCTGAGCGCTGAGGTCGCCCGCATCTCATCGGCGAAGCGCTCCGGGAAGCCGGCCCGCTCGGCGGTGTCGGCGCGCAGGATCTTGAGCGCCACCCGCCGGCGCAGCGTGAGGTCCTCGGCCACGTACACGCGAGCGTTCGATCCCTCCCCGACGAACTCCAGCAGCCGGTAGCGGCCGCCGAACGCCCGGCTCGCGTCCTGGTTGGAGATCACCGTCGTCACGGTACCGCCCAAGACGGCACCGTCCGGGACTCTCTCGCTCCCACCGCTCGCCCGCATCTGAGCCCAGTACCGTGCGGGATGCTATGACTACCAACGGACCAGGGCCCGAGCGGCCCGTGAGCAAAGCGAACAGGAGCGGGGGACCCAGCCCCGAGCAGCCCCCGCCCCCTCGCAGCTCACTGCGGATCCGGGTGAGCATCGCCGCGCTGATCCTGTTCGGGATCTTGGGCTTCGTGGTGGCTGCCCTGGTCGGCTCGGGCGACGACGACGCCGACAGTGCAGTCACCGCGAGTCCCGCAGTGGATCGCGTGATCCCGAGCCCCGGTGACGAGGTGTTGCAGCAGCAACAGGTGGGAGTGGTCCTCGACGCCCGTTACCGGCTGTCTTCTCTGGTCGTGTACCCCAGCGACCAAGTCGGCAACGGCGTCGACGTGACCGCCGAGGTGAACCACATCGAGGGCCTGAACCGGTTCGAGTTCGACCCGGGAGAGGGCCAGCTCATCGAGGCCCTGTCACCCGACACGAATTGTGCGGTGGCGACCTTCGTGCTGATCGCCCGACCCGAGGAGGCCGACACCGTCCGCTGGTGCTTCGAGGTGTCCTAGCCCTCCGGCGAAGCAACCCCCGGGGATCCATCGCCCGAGACTCCGCCATCAGCCAGAGCGGCGAGGCGGCGGAGGCCGTCGGGATCCTCCATCTCGACGACGGCGTGCACGGGCTTGCCGGGTCCGGTCACGGCTTCCAGCGCTCGATGGCCGGTGCTGTTCGGGGTCGGAAGGTCGGTGGTGATCAGCACGAGCGGCAGGCGGTAGCCAGCCGTCTGCAGCACCGCAGCCCTGCCAATCGCCTTCCACAGGGTGTCCGTACGGCGAAGCCCGGGACGTTGGGTGACGCTGAAGGCTCCCGATACGTCGAAGAGCCAGGTGTTGCCCTTCCGATCCTTGGCCGAGTAGTTGACCTCCACTCCGCAGCCGACGCCAACCCTGCGCCTTATGTCGCGGAAGCCGCTCCCAGCCAAGACCTGTTCAGCCTTCTCTTGGGCCTTGCGACCTTCCCGCACCGACCGAGCTTGAAAGTCGTCGTCCATTGAGGGATCGGCTCCGTTGACCGACGCTCGTGGGCCGACGGTTGTCGAGTCCGTGGATGAGGCTCCGAACAGGCGCGGCTGCCCGATTCCGTTCGCCTCCCATCGGGGCGTGCCTGTGCCGCTCAGGAGCCGCTCCCGCTCCCTGATGATGCGCTGCCGCGCCACCTCCAGATAGCCGCCGTCGGTGTCGAAGCCCACGTAGTGACGACCGGTGCGCACCGCGGCCACCGCGGTGGTACCTGCGCCCATGAACGGGTCGAGCACGAGATCGGCCCGGTAGGTGTAGAGATCAATCAGGCGCTCGGGCAACTCCACCGGGAACGGCGCGGGGTGCCCCACGCGAGTGGCCGACTCCGCCGGAATCTCCCACACGTCGGTTGTGGCGTCCATGAACTCGTCGGCATTGGCAGTGCCCCGGGAAGGCAATCCACGGGTTGACCTCTCCGCAGCCGACAGAGCACGGTCGAAGCGGCCCTTGGAGGCTATGACTACCCGCTCCGTGAGGTCTCGCAGCACCGGGTTGGCCGGGCGCTGGAAGCTGCCCCACGCGCAGTTTCCCGCGGCGCCCTCGGCCTTGCGCCAGATCACCTCACCCCGTAGCAGTAGCCCCAACTCGTCCTGGAGAATCCCGATCACGTCGGACGAGAGGGACCGATACGGCCGTCGACCAAGATTGGCGACGTTGACGGCTATGCGTCCTCCGGGTTCCAGCTTGCGTACGCACTCCGCGAAGACAGCTTCGAGCATCTCCAGGTAGGCGACATAGTCGGTGGGCACGTGGCCCTCCCCCACCGCTGCCTCGTATTCCTTGCCCGCGAAGTACGGCGGCGAAGTGACTACCAGCGCAACCGAGTTGTCGGCGATGTTGCCGTAGGTGTCCATCTCTCGGGCGTCGCCCACCCACAACTCGTCGCGGCACGAGTGGGGAGCGATCTCCGAGTCCTGGTTGACCTCGGGAGTAGGAAACCGCCCATAGAACGCTGAGGCGTCGTGACTCTCCCGCCTGCTCACGCCGAAGCTGGACGTGGCTGTTCCGCCCCTTCGTGCCGGAGTGCTCATCGGTCTGAACCTACATCGCCGCTGCGACACGAGGGCGGAGGCCGACCGGACGGGCGCAAAGCCTGGATCCGCCGGCCGCCCCAGAATCTCGGGTTTGTCTTGGGTGTCATGTCCACAGGAATCGGCCCGAGATCACTGACGCGTACACCTCCCCACATCACGTCGGTGGATGTGGGCGCTAAGGCAGCAGGCCGGTCTCCAGCAGCGCTTGGAAGGCGGCCTCGTCGATCACGCGGACTCCGGAGGCCTCGGCCTTGCGGAGCTTGGAGGTTCCGGGGTCGGCGCCCACCACCAGAGCGGTCGTGCGGGTCGACACCGAGCCCGGAGACGAGCCGCCCCTGGCCACTATGGCCTGCTTGGCCTCGTCGCGGCTGAAGCCGTCCAGCGCGCCGCTCACCACCACCGACATGCCGGCCAGGGTCTGGGGCAGGGGATCACCCTCTGCCGCGGCGGGTTCCTCGGCCTCCATGCGCAGCCCGGCTGTCCGCAGCCCCTCGATGAGCCGGCGGTTGTGGGGATCGTCGAACCAGGCCCGCACCGACGTTGCGATGATCGGCCCGAACCCCTCCACCTCGGCCAGGGCCTCCTCGCCAGCGGCCAGAATGCTGTCGATGTCGCCGAACGAGGCGGCCAGCACCTGGGCGTTGACCTGGCCGATCTCGGGGATGCTCAACGCGAACAGCAGCCGGGCCAGCGGCTGCTGCTTGCTGGCCTCGATCGACCCGCGGAGGTTGTTGACCGAGACCTGACCGAAGCCCTCCATCTGCACGATCCGCTCGAAGTCGAGCGAGTACAGCCCGACGACATCGCCGAGCAGTCCCTCGGTCACGAAGCGGTCGATGTTGCGCTCCCCCAGGAACTCGATGTCCATGGCGGCCCGGCCCACGAAGTGCTCGATGCGGCCCCGGATCTGGCGGGGGCACCAGTAGTTGACGCACAGCGTGGCCGACATGCCCTCGGTCCGCCGCAGCGCCTCGCCGCACACCGGGCAGCCCGGCGGGAACGACCACGGCTCCGACCCCCCGGGGCGCTCCGACAGCACCGGCCCCACCACCTCGGGAATCACCTCGCCGGCCCGGCGCACGATGACGGTGTCGCCGGGACGCACATCCTTGGCCGCCACCTGATCCTCGTTGTGGAGCGTGGCGGTCCCCACCGTCACGCCGCCCACGAACACCGGCTCCAGCCGGGCAAAGGGGGTCGCCTGGCCCGACGGCCCGATCGACACCTCGATGTCGAGCAGCTTGGTCGTCCGCTCCTCGGGCGGGAACTTGTAGGCGATCGCCCAGCGGGGCGCCTTGGCGTCCACGCCCAACCGAGCCTGGGTCGCCAGGTCGTCGACCTTGACGACCATGCCGTCGAACTCGTAGTCCAGGTCATGGCGGCGTCGCTCGAAGTCCACGACGTGGGCCTCCACTGCGGCCAGATCGGCCAGGCGGGCCGCGTGCTCGTCCACGGGCAGGCCCAGCGACGCAAGCCACTCCAGCGTCTGCATGTGGGAGGTGAAGGCCGGGCCGCCCTCGGCGTAGCTGAGCTGGTAGCACCAGAACGACAGGCCCCGCTCAGCCGTCACCCGGGCGTCCTTCTGTCTCAGCGAGCCCGCCGCCGCATTGCGGGGATTCACGTAGGCCTTCTCGCCTCGTTCGGCCTGGCGGGCGTTGAGCCGCTCGAAGGTGGAGAGACGCAGGATCACCTCGCCCCGCACCTCCAGCACGGCTGGAGCGTCGCCGCGCAGTCGGATCGGGACGTCGGCGATTGTGCGCACCGAGTGGGTGACATCCTCGCCGGTGCGGCCGTCGCCACGGGTGGCGGCCCTCACCAGCACGCCGTTCTCGTAGCGGACCGATATGGCCAGGCCGTCGAACTTCAGCTCCACCGCGAGGTCGCCTACACCTGCGCCCTTCATGGTCGGCAGCGCTTGCTCCCCAGCGGGGACGGGCGTGCTGGCAGCCAGAGAGCGATGCACCCGCTCGTGCCACGCTCGCAACTCCTCGATGTCAAGGGCGTTGTGCAGCGACATCATGGGCGGCCCGTGGCGCACCGGCGCGAAGGCGGTGTCGGGCGGGGCCCCGACCCGCTGGGTGGGCGAGTCGGGATGGACCAACTCCGGGTGCCGCTCTTCCAGAGCCTTCAGCTCGTTGAGCAGGTCGTCGAAGTCGGCGTCGGGGATCTCGGGCTTGCCCCCGTAGTACAGCGCCGAGTGGTGGTTGAGCAGGGCCTGCAATTCGCGGACGCGTGCTGCGGAGTCCCTGCCCCCGCCCGCGTCAGCAGCGTCGGTGCCCGTCATCGCCGTGAGACTACAACTGCGGTATGACCGCCCTACCGCCACCCGGTGCCACAATGGCCGCCATGCGAAGTGACGCGCGCTCCGCTGAACGAACCCGGGCACGGACCGCGCTGATGCTGCGCGCCGCGGCAGTCGCAGCCTGGCTGGCCGTAGGGGTTGGGGCGCTCTGGGGAGACTCGGCCCACTCCGGGCTGCTACCCGACGGCGGTGCAGCCCGCACGACGGTGATCGTGGCACTGTGGCTCGCCTATGTCGTTGTGCTTGCCGCCCTGCTGCTCCCCGGGGCGCGAGCCCTGACCGTCGCGCGTATCGGTGTACCCGCCGGTGCGGTGGAACTGGCGATCACGCTCGCCTCGCTCAACGCCGGCACCGCCGAGGCCTCCGTCGTCGTTGGACTGGTCGCGGCCGCCTGCGGCACGGGGATCCTGCTGCAGCCCGCCTGCGCCGAGGCCCATGTGGACGCGGCCAGCTACGGCGACGAACGCCGCTTCCTGCTGCGCCCGCCCGCACCCGTTCTCGTCGCTCTGGTCGTGCCGATGTGGGCAGTCGCGGTGGCCGGCGTGACCGTCGGGCCCCTGCTCCTGGCCGACCGTGGCTGGGCGGCGGGGATTGCAGCCGCCGCCGTCGGTCTGCCCGTGGCAGCCCTTGCGGCCCACTCGCTGTTCCGGCTGGCCCGGCGCTGGCTGGTGTTCGTACCCAACGGGCTGGTGTTTCACGACCATCTCGCCGTGGCCGAGCCGCTGCCGGTGGGCCGCCGAGGCATTGTCTCGATCGGCCCGGCGCCAGCCGACACCGCCGCAACCGACCTGACCGCCCAGGCCTTCGGCATGGCTCTGGAGTTGCGCCTCGCCGAGCCTGTGACCGTCAGTGTGATGACCGGCCGCAACCGCAGCGAGCAGCGCTCGCTCACGGCCCTGTTGATGTCGCCCAGCCGCCCGGCCGCGGTGCTGGCCACCGCCGAACGCCGCGGCATCAAGCTCGGCTGACCGCGACTACCCCATCTTCAGGGGCCACGACTCCCCCTAACGGGCCGCGGTTCCTCCCCCGACCACCATGTCGTGGAGGTAGGCGACCACGCTCTGGCCCGGAGCCACCTTCCGGCGGGACTCGGTCCAGCGCACCGCCGAACCGGCCGGGTCGATCATGGCAGCCACCGCCATGCCGTGGGCCGAGGTCTGCACCAGCACGGGAGCGTCCACGGGCCCGTGCGTCCATCGCCAGTCCGAGAGCGGTGTGATCTCGCAATCGAGCTCTGCCCGGCTGCCCACCGTCACCGTCGACGACTCCGGGTCAACGTCGAGCACATACCGCGGCGACCCGTCGCCCACTGCTCCGAGGCCCCGGCGCTGCCCGACAGTGACGAGTTCCAACGCCTCGACCGTGCCGACCTGGCGTCCCCCGGTGTCCACCAGCCGTCCCGGCCGCACCGGGATGCGCCGGCTGAGGAACTCCTTGCGTCCCGCCGAAGCGGTAATGAAGCACACGTCCTGGCTGTCGGGCTTGTGTGCCGTGACCAGGCCGCGAGCCTCAGCCTCGAGGCGCACCTCGTTCTTGGTCGTCTCCCCCACCGGCAGCAGCAGCCGCTCCAGCACGGAGGGGTCGAGCATATGCAGGACGTACGACTGGTCCTTGGCCTCGTCGACACCCCGGGCCAGTCGGGGCCCACCGGCTGTTGAGACGATGCGGGCGTGATGGCCGGTCGCCACGAGGTCGAAGCCCAGCGCGTCGGCCCGGCGCAGCAACCGGTGGAACTTGATGTGCCGGTTGCACTCCACGCAGGGATTGGGCGTGAGGCCCGCGGCGTGGTCGGCCACATAAGGGGCCACGACATGGCGCTCGAAGTCGTCCCCGAAGTTGAACACGTGATGCTCGATGCCCAGCTCGTCGGCCACCCAGCGGGCGTCGTCTACATCGGACACCGAGCAGCAGCCGGTGTCGCTGGGTCCGCCCCAGAGCTTCATAGTGACGCCGGCGATGTCGTAGCCGGCCTCGAGCAGCCGCGCCGCGGCAACCGAGGAGTCCACCCCGCCCGACATGGCCACCAGGACCCTCGGAGTTCGAGCCGGACCTCCGTTCACGGGGACTTCGCGAGTGACGCCCATCTCAGCCTCCGTCGAAACGGTCGAGGCGTTCGACCGACTCCACTATGACCTCGATGGCTCGCTCCACGTCGGAGGCGGCGCTGGTATGCCCGAGCGACAGCCGCAGCGATCCCAACGCCACGTCCCTGGGCACTCCCATGGCGGCCAGCACGTGGGACGGGTCCTGCGCTCCGCTGGAGCACGAGGAGGCGGCCGAGGCTCGCACCCCGGCCGCGTCGATCAGGAACAGCAATGCCTCGCTCTGCACCCCGGCGATGCACACGTTGGCGATCCCGGCCGCGATGTGGCTGCGGTCACCGCGGCCGGGAGCGGCCGAGACCACCAGCCGATCACCGAGCCGGTCCATGAGGCCGTCGATGAGGCCGTCTCGCAGCACCCTGAGACGCTCGGTGCTCTCGTCTCGCTGCTCGGTGGCCTCGACCAGAGCGGCCGCCAGCGACACCGCTCCGGCCACGTCGGGAGTCCCGGCCCGCCGGCCTCGCTCCTGACCGCCGCCGATGATCAACGGGTCGAGTTCCACTCCGTCGCGCACCACCAGCACGCCGCTGCCCACCGGCGAGCCCACCTTGTGGCCCGTGACCGAGACGAGGTCGTAGCCGGCGGTCTCGGCGGCCACGTCGATCCAGTTCACAGCCTGGACTGCGTCGGTGTGCAGCAACGCCCCCGGGGCCAGGTCGCGCACGACGCCGGCCACATCACGAAGCGGGTTGATCGAACCGGTCTCGTTGTTGACCGCGATCACCGACACCACCGCGACGTCGCCGTCGCGGGCGCGCAGCACTTCGACGAGAGCGTCGCCATCGACGATGCCCCGCTCGTCCACTCCCACCATCACGCCACCGGAGCGTTCCACCGGATCGTGCACCGCATGGTGCTCGGCCTCGGTTGTCACCGCCACCGCTGCAGGCCCTCGGGCCCCGAGAGCGCCCCGCACGGCCATGTTGTCGGCCTCGCTCCCGCCCGAGGTGAACACGATCTCGCCAGGACGGGCGTCAAGGGCGGCGGCCACCTGCTCACGGGCCCGGTCCAGCGCCCGGCGGGCCTCGCGGGCGGCCAGATGAGATCCGGTCGGGTTGGCGTGGTACCGCTCCGCGGCGGCCAGCCACGCGTCGCGAGCCGACGGCCTCAGCGGCGTGGATGCGGCGTGGTCCAGGTAGATCTCCTGCACTTCGGAGGTGTCGGACACCTTGCCATCCTACGAAGCGGTCGCAGTGAATGCACGCCATCCGTGCAAAACGCTGCCAATTCGCGTGGCGGATGGCTATTGGGCGGCGGCGATCACCGATCCGGCCACCAACAACGCGGAGAGCATCCCGCCCAGCGACACCGTTGCCCAGGCCGGAGCGTTGCGACGCTCCAGGGCGAGCATCAACGCGCCCATGATGGCGCCCGCGATGAGCCCGCCGAAGTGGCCGCCTATCGACACCCGCGGGACCAGCAGGGTAAAGACGATGTTGAGCATCAACAGCGGGGCCAGCGGCGTACGCCAGATGCTGCCGCCGATGGCCCGCTGGACCAGCACGGTGGCACCCATCAGGCCGAACACTGCCCCCGAGGCCCCGACCGTCGGCGAACTGGGCGACAGCAACAGCACACCGAACGCGCCGCCGAGCATCGACACGACGAACAGCGACAGGAACCGGGCCCGTCCGAACCCGGCCTCGAGAATCTGCCCGAGGATCCACAGGACGTACATGTTGAAGGCCAGATGGAAGATGCCGTCATGGAGGAAGGCGGAGGTGACCAGCCGGTAGTACTCACCTGTGTCCACTCCGATCAACTTGAGCTCGAAGCCGTCGATGAGCCGGGCACGAGCGAACAGGCCGCCGTCGATGAGCAATCCCTGGTCGATCCGGGTGATGCCCCTGGCCGAGCCACTCAGGACGATCGAGTACAGGAAGGCCAACCCGTTCAGCGCAAGGAGAATCTGAGTGATCACCGGGCGTGAGGAACGCATCACCATCCGTGGCCGGGCGGTCATCGACGGGGAGCCGCGCGGGGCCGCGCACTCGGGGCAATGGAACCCGACCGACGCCTGATGCATGCAGTCCGGGCAGATCGGGCGGTCGCAGCGCTGGCAACTGACCCCGCCGCGGCGATCGGGGTGCCGATAGCAGCGGCGCTCAGGGGGCCGGGACACCACCTCCGGCGTATCGCTCACGGCCCGGCACCGTAGCGGCGCAGACCGGCGGGCCCACTAGCGTCGCACCGGTGAGCGACGCCGCCTGCCGGCCGGCCCGGCCTGATTCTGACTCCGAAGCGGTAGTGCCGATCGAGCGGCATTCGCTGCTGTCGGACCAGCGCACTGCGGCCATCGTCACTCCCGATGCCCGGGTGGTCTGGCTGTGCGAGCCCAGGATCGACTCGCCTCCCCTGCTGGCCGAGCTGCTCGGCGGCCCGGACGCTGGTTTCTTCTCGGTGCGCCCCCTCGAAGCGGGCGGCGATCCCGCCCAGCGTTACGTGGGCCACTCGATGGTGCTGGAGACCTCGTGGGATGCCATGTCCGTCATCGACTACCTCGACTGCTCCGAGGGTCTGCCGACCGAGCCGGCCGGACGCAGCCGGCTCGTTCGAGTGCTGTCGGGCACGGGCAAGGCCCTCGTGGAGTTCACGCCATCCCCGGGCCCCGGGAACAGGCAACTGGAATGCAGCGCCAGCGGGATCGAGGTGCGCGGCGGTGATACCCGCTTGGCGCGTCTGCGGTCGCCAGGCCTGGACTGGCGCATCGAATCCCATAGAGGAGATGACATTGTCCGGACTGAGGTGGATCTTTCGACTGGGGCGGTCGTGCTGGAGTTGCTGTGCGGCACCGGTGCCGGCGAGTACGCGTCGTCGGAGCCGGAGCGGCGCTCGGCCACGATCGAGCACTGGCGGGGCTGGATGGACGGGCTCGATCTGCCGCCGCTGCAAACGGATCTGGTGCGCCGGTCCGCGCTAGTCCTCAAGGCGCTGTGCCACGGGCCTACCGGCGCGATCATCGCGGCCCCCACCACCAGCCTTCCCCAGGATCTGGGAGGGTCTCGCAACTGGGACTATCGCTACTGCTGGATGCGCGACGCGTCGATGGCGGCCGCCGCGCTGGTGCGGCTCGGATCGATCGACGAGGCCATGGACCTGCTCGACTGGCTGCTGCGGCTCATCGACCGCGGCGGCGCTGAACTCGACCACCTGGCCCCGATC
>JAGWAO010000047.1:0-323 GCA_021296315.1 Acidimicrobiia bacterium
TGGCGTACTTGATGGCCAGGCGCAGGTCGTTGTTGTCGAACGGCGGGACGTCGATCTGGCAGTAGGCGACCGAGGAGCTGCCGATCGGGTTGCTGACGATCTCGATGTCGGGGTCGGCTTCGAGATCATCCACCGACGCGAGGGGGACCTCCGACAGGATGTCCACCTGCCCTTGCCTGATGGCCGCCAGCCTGGCCTCCGCCTCGCCTATGGCGATGACCTCGAAGAAGTCGACGTTGGGGAGGCCGGGCTGCCAGTAGTTCTCGTTGCGCTCGAAGACGGTGCTGATCTCGCCCGGTATGAACTCATCGATCCGGTATGCG
>JAGWAO010000047.1:456-15350 GCA_021296315.1 Acidimicrobiia bacterium
CGGGTTCGAGGCCGGGAAGTCCACCCGCTCCCGGCGAGGCCACGTCGGGATCGAGGAGCCGCTGGAAGGTGTACACCACGTCGGCGGCCACGAACGGCTTGCCGTTGTGGAAGGTGATCCCCTCGCGCAGCTTGAACGTCCACTCGGTGCCGGTGTCGTTGGCCTCCCAGCTCTCGGCGAGATGCGGGGTCGGGGTGAGGTTCTCGTCCAGCCGGACGATCTGCTCGCTGACCAGTGTCTGGAAGAGCCCGTCGGTGGACGATGTCCGGTAGGCGGGATCGAGGGTGTCGGCCGACGTCGTCGCGGCGTGATAGCCGTAGCGCAGGGTCTTGAGCGGCCGGGGCGCGGCAGTGGTGGTGGTGGCGCCGGCCTCGGTGGTGGTTGTCGCCGCGATGGTGGTGGTGGTCGCGGGCGTGGTAGTGGCGGGGGCGGCCGCCTCGGTGGTGGTGGCCGGCGCGGCCGTGGTGGTGGCCGCGGGCTGGGCCGAGTCGCCGTCGCCGCAGGCGGCCAGCAGCACCGAGCCGCCGGCGATCATGTTGAACTTGCGCCTGCTCAGAGTGCGCTTGACGATTCCCTCTTGCTCGCTGTCTGACATTGGTTCCCCCTGGGGTGTCTTGTTGGTTGTGTGCTCAGTGGTCGGCGGAATCAGCCATCGACGTCATCCACGTCATCCACCTTGATGAGAATGTGAGAACGGACGGCCTCCTCGCAGGCGGCCGGGTCGCGGCCCCGCAGCACGTCCAGGAACTCGACGTGCCGGAGCACCCAGGACTTGAAGGCCACATCGTCGAGGGGGTACAGCTCGAACTCGAACGACCAGATGAGGTTGGACAGCCCGGCCATCGACCAGGTTCGGGCCAGAGCCTGGTTCTGGGCTGATTCGACCAGCAGCGTGTGCCAGGCGATGTCGAATTCGATACCGGCGATCGCATCGCTGGTGGCCGCGGCCCGCCAGGCGTCCTGGAGCATGGAGTCGTACCGGCCGCAGAGTTCGTCCCACTCCGGCGGTGAGTGGCGCTCAAGGGCCTGGCGCACGGCGAGCACCTCGAGAGCTGCCCGGACGTGGAGCCCGTCCTCAGCCTCAGCCCGGTTCATGCTGGCCACGAAGGTCCCGTTCTTGGGCCGGATCTCGATGAGGCCCTGCTGTTCGAGCAGCTTGAAGGCTTCCCGGATCGGGGTGCGGCTCACGCCGAGCTGTTCAGCCAGGTCGGCTTCGGGGATCTTGTCACCGGGCCGGAACTCGCCTTCCACTATCGCGTTGCGGATCGCGTCGATGATCTGCTCGCTCAGGTTCTTTCGCGCTAGCGGCGCTAGTCGGGAAGGACCCACCCGGTGTTGACCCCCTGCCTTGGTTCGATGCATGATATATACATCACTGAGGGGCTGTCCAAGCCGGGTGGACCTCAGCCGGGTGACGACCTGCGGGTGCGGCGCATGAGGCAGATGAGCGACCAGGAGATCGTCGAGCACTACCAGAACGACGGCTATGTGGTGGTTGAGGACGTCGTCGACGCCGCTGACCTGGATCCGATGCGGGACTTCATCGCGGCCGCGGTCGATCAGTACGCGCACGAGCAGTACGCCCGGGGTGATCTGGCCTCGCTGCACACCGATGAGCCGTTCGAGCGCCGGTTCGCGGCCGTCTGCGAGGAGCAGGGCATCTCGCCGCGGGACTGGCCGTTCGGGCTCTTCGGCTCCGAGTTCTACGGCCTGTACACCAATCCGGGGATCCTCCGGATAGCGGGTCTGCTGCTGGGGGACGAGGTCTCGGTGATCGCGAGCCCCTCGCTGCGCCAGAAGCTTCCCGGCAGCGAGGTCACGTCGTTCCCGTGGCACCAGGACAGCCACTACTTCGACCAGACCGAGGTGGGGAGGATGGAGAAGCACACCGAGGACCTGCACATGGTCTCTGTGTGGGTGCCGCTGGTGCCGGCCACACTCGAGAACGGGTGCTGCTGGGTGATCCCGGGCAGTCACCGCTGGGGCCTGCTGGATGCGATGCGGGGCGAGGACCGCAATGTACGGATCGGTGAGGACGTGGAGGCTCGCGGCACTCCGGTACCGGTCCCGGTGAAGGTGGGCGGCGCCTTCTTCTTCACCAACCTCACCGTCCACGCCAGCAAGCAGAACACCACCCGTCACTGCCGCTGGAGCGTCGACTTCCGGTACATGCCGACCCCGTCCAGCGCAGGGTTGGACGACCGGGTGCGAATGCAGGCGGAGTTCGTCGAGAACAGCTGCCTCGCCGCCGGTGACGTCCCGTTCGCGGTGCTGCCGGAGGAGGCCAGGCCGACCTGGGAGCAGTGGGAGACCAGCGTCAGCGAGCACCGAGCGGCGTAGGGCGGAACCGGGAACGGCCCATTGATGGTCGAGGACCAATGAGCATCACGGGACGGTCGATCATCGCGGGGTGGGACGGCGACGGTTCGGGCGAGTCGGTTCGGGCGGTGGATCCGGCTTCGGGCGCTGAGCTGGATCCGGAGTTCGAGTTCGTGACCGAGGCGGCGGTCGACGCGGCCGCGGCCGGGGCGAGCGCGGCCTTCGACGTGTTCCGGGAGACGGCTCCGGCTGAGCGGGCCGGGTTCCTGGAGCGGATCGCAGCCGAGCTCGACGACCGGCGGGAGGCCATCGTGGCCCGGGCCTGCCTCGAGAGCGGCCTGCCTCGGGCCCGGATCGAAGGCGAGCACGGGCGCACTACCGGCCAGATCCGTCTGTTCGCCCGCGAGGTGAGGCTCGGCTCCCATCAGGGGGTGCGCATCGACGAGGCCCAGCCCGACCGGGCGCCGCTGCCCGGGCCGGACGTGCGACAGCGCCACATCGGGGTGGGCCCGGTGGCGGTGTTCGGCCCCAGCAACTTCCCGCTGGCGTTCTCGGCCACCGGCGGCGACGTCGCCTCAGCGCTGGCCGCGGGCTGCCCGGTGATCGTCAAGGCCCACAACGCCCATCCGGGGACGGCCGAGCTGGCCGGCTCGGCCGTAGCGGCTGCGGTGGAGGCGTGCGGGCTGCCCGGCGGGGTGTACTCGCTGCTGTTCGGGGCGGGCCGGGTGGTGGGCCAGGCCCTGGCCGCCCATCCCGCCATCAAGGCCATCGCCTTCACCCACCGCGCTGATGGCCACCGCCGCGGCCCGGCCCGAGCCGATCCCGGTGTACGCCGAGATGTCGAGCATTAACCCGCAGGTGGTGCTGGCCGGAGCGGCGTCCGGTGACCTGGAGGCGTTCGCGGCGGCCTATGTCGGGTCGTTGACGCTGGGCGCGGGCCAGTTCTGCACCAACCCGGGGCTGCTGTTCGTGCCCGAGCCGGCTGGCGGGCTGATGGAGGCCATCGCCGCGGCGGTGGCCGAGCAGACCGGGCAGGTGATGCTGACGGCCGGCATCCGCGACTCCTACCACGAGGGGCTGGCACGGTTGGAGGCGGCGGGTGCGGCCCGGGTGTGCTCGGGCCGTGACGGCGAGTCGGCCAACGCCCCGGCCCCGGTGCTGTTCACCGCCACCGCGGCCCAGGTGCTGGAGTCTCCCGACCTCCAGGAGGAGGTGTTCGGCTCGGCCGGGCTGGTGGCCGCCTACGAGTCGTTGGACGAGTTGCGGGCCGTGCTGGAGGCCCTCCCGGGCCAGCTCGCGGCCTCGATCCACATGACCGAGTCGGACCATGCGGCCGCGGCCGAGCTGGTGCCGGTGCTGGAGCGCAAGGCGGGCAGGCTGATCGCCAACGGCTGGCCGACCGGGGTGGAGGTCAACCACGCCATGGTGCACGGCGGGCCGTTCCCGGCCACCTCCGACCCCCGCTCGACGTCGGTGGGCACCCTGGCGATCCGGCGGTTCCAGCGCCCGGTCTGCTACCAGAACTTCCCACCCGACCTGCTCCCGAACGCAGCCCGCGACGGCAACCCGTTGTCGCTTGCCCGCCGCCTCAACGGCGAACCCCAGCTCTGACCCTGATCACGAGCCGTCTCGTTGTGATTCCGATCCCCCGTCGACTCAGGAGGAGATCCGACCTGTGACCCGGCCGCTCGACCCCGTCACCCCGTCAGAGGTCGACTTCTACCGGCAAGACGCTACATCGCCGAAGCGGTCCGATTCACGGGCGATTGGGACGCCGGTTGCACACCCGCCGAAGAACTGGAAGTCGGCGGCGAATGGGACCACCCCCACCATCCGACTCTGTTCATATGTTTCATAGCTTTTTAGGTTGTGTCATGCTTTGCCGTCATGCTAGATTGTGGTTATGGACGGGTCGCTGTTGCAGTTTGTGCTGGCTGTCTTCACAGCCATGCTGCTGCAGACGTGGTACCTCCACCGGGAGATCCGCAGATCGCGTGAAGAGTCGATGCGCCACACCGACCGGTCCTTCGACCATCTGCGCGCCGACTTCCTCCAGCACAAGATCGACGTCAACAACAGTCACGACCAGCTGCGCGCCGACTTCCGGAAGAACCACGACCAGCTGCGCGCCGACTTCACCACGACCAGCTGCGCGCCGACTTCGCGGAACACAAGGAAATCACCGAGCGCAACCACCGCGAGACCCAGCGTCAGCTGGCCAAGCTCGCAGACGGCCTCGGAGACGCCCGGGAGCGGCTGGCCCGCATCGAGGGCTACCTCCGTATCGGCCTGCCCGAGCCGCCCGAGGCCGCAGCCAGCGGATGAGCGGACGCGGGCCACGGCCTGAGCCGTCGCGGCCTGAGCCGTCGCGGTCCGCGCGGTGGAGGCCTAGGCGCGGACGTGGCGCGGGCTGCGGGTGGGCAGGGTGATGGAGTCCGAGAACTGGTAGAGCAATGCCCCGGCAAGCGTCAGGATGATGACGTAGACGGCCGCCAGCGCACCGAGGTCGCTCTCACGGGCGATACCCAGCTCGGCGATGACGATCGAGAACTCTCCGTGGGCGATCAGGGCGGCCCCGGCCCGCAGCCGGCCGGGCTTGCCGATGCCGGCTCGTGCGGCTGCGATCCAGCCGGAGGTGATCTTGGTGGCGATGGTGACGGCCGCGATGGCCAGCGCGGCGACAGCCACGCCCGGAATCAGGTTGAGATCCACCTGGAGCCCGAAGAACACGAAGAAGACCGCCGCGAACAGGTTGCGCAGCGGCAGCAGCAGCCCGCGGGCGTGCGAGACGATGTCACCCGACAGCGCCACGCCCACCACGAAGGCACCGACCGCGGTCGAGATGTTGAGCCGTCCGGCGAGGCCGGCGACCAGCAGGGTGCCGCCCAGCAGGGTCAGCAACAGGGCTTCGCTGGACTGGCTCAAAGCGATGGCGCTGAGCCGGTCGCCCAGCAGGTAGGCGGCACCGAGCACCCCCAGCACCGCGCCCAGGGAGATTGCGACGGTGAGGGTGGTGCTCAGGACCGAGCCCCCGAAGAGCACGCCGGACACGATGGGCAGGTACAGCACCATGGCGAGGTCCTCGATGACGAGCACGCTGAGAATGACCGAGGTCTCGTGGTTGCCAATCCGGTCGAGGTCGGCCACCAGTTTGGCGATGATTCCCGACGAAGAGATGTAGGTCACGCCGCCGAGCAGGACCGCGACGATCGGGTCGAAGCCGAGGATCAGGCCGGCCACGAACCCGGGCGGGAAGTTCAGGACCACATCGACGACACCGGCCAGCGTCGACCGGCGCACATTCTGGATCAGCTCGCGGGTCGAGAACTCCAGTCCCAGCATCAACAGCATCAAGATGACGCCGATCTCGGCACCCACCTCGATGAAGTCCTCCGAGGCGTCCAACTCGACGAGGCCGCCCTCGCCCAGAGCCAGCCCGGCCAGCAGGTACAGCGGCAGCGCGGGAAGGCCGATCCGCCGGGCCAGGCGGGCGACGATCGCCAAGGCCAGCACGAGCGCGCCGAACTCGATGACCAGCAGATCGCCGCCGGTGTGCACGGGCTAGGCCGATCTAGCCAGCGGGACGCCTGAGCAGCCTGGTGGCAGCCTTGACCGCAGACGGGACACCCACCACGACCGCGGTGTTGCCCGCTTCGAGCCGGTCGTCGCGGCCCGGTATGGGGATGGAGCCCGCCTCGCTGACGAGCGCGACCACCCCGGCACCGGTCCGGGCCCGGAGCGAGGCCTCGGCGAGGGTCAGCCCAGCGAGCGACGACCCGGCGGCGATCGTGACCCACGAGATCACCAGGTCCTCCAAGCGGTGCATCGCGTCGTCGAGATGCTCCAGTACGGGACTGCCGCCCAGCAGCTCGCCCAGGGTGTGGCCCTCGTCCTCGGTCAGCTGGACGCTCTCGCAGGCCCGATCGACGTCTCGCTCGTCGTAGATCACGAGGTCGCGCCGGCCGGTCTGATGGGCCACCACGCCGACGCAGCGGCCGGCGTCGGTCTGCAGGTCGAAACGAATCCCCACTCCGGGCAGGTCAGTCTCGGTCACCTTCCTCACTGGATCCTCCTCTCTGAGGCCGCGTTCTGGTAGGGACACTACCTAGACAGGCGGCGCGGTCAGGGCGGCGGTCAGGCGGCGCGTTCGAGGCGGCAGTAGCACGACGACTCGATCCTCACGTCGGCCCGGGCCTGGGCCAAGTCGAGGCGCTGCTTGATGTGGTTGGCCTCGACGGTCTCGCCCCGGCGGGTCAGGCACTCGTGGAGGCCGTGCAGGCTCCAGACGTTGTCTGGATGCCAGCAGGCCCGGCGCAGCTGGCCGTCCAGACCGAGGTCGGCCCGGTAGGCGGCCTCGGCCTCGTCCAGGCGGCCCTGCTCCATCAGCAGCGCGCCCAGGGCGTGGCGGGTGGGCTGCATCCAGCCCCACGGCTCGTCGTAGGGCAGGTTGTCGTCGAGCTCGACCGCCCGGTTGAGGTGCTCGAACGCCGCGTCGAAGTTCCCCCTCCGGTACTCGACCTCGCCAGTCATCATGGCCTCGGCCACGGTCAGGATGTCGAGGCAGGTGTTGTTGAACAGCATCCGGCTCTCGGGGACCCGGTCCCGGGCTGCTGTGAACGCGTCGGCCTCCTGCCCGGCCTCGGCGACCCGTTCGGTGGAGGCGTAGGCCACCGCCCGGGCGTAGTGCATCATGGCGGTGGTGACGCAATAGAGGTCCGCGTCGTCGGGGAACGGCTGGTCGAGGATCTCCTGCCACTTCCCGAAGCGGATCAGCACGTGCTGCTTGACGGGCACGAAGCCCTCCAGCCAGTCGGCCAGCGGCGCATCGTCGGGGCCGAGGAGCCCGGCGGGCAGGGTCGCAATCATCTCGGTGGCTGCTTCCATGGCCGGGCCGTACTGGCCCAGGAACATCGCCCCGTATGCCTTGAAGTGGTAGTTGTGGCAGCGGTACAGGGTGTAGAAGTTCGCCGGTCCCTCCTGCGCCAGGTACCTGCCATCGGCCACGACCGCGGCGTGGTTGCGGGCCACCACGTTCTGGTAGTGGCCGCATAGGACGTCGATGTGGGTGGGCATGTGGATTAGGTGCCCGGCGTCGGGGACGAGGTCGACCAGCGTGTCGCCGGCCTTGAGGGCCCGCTCGGGATGGGGCGACATCTCCATGAGGTGGATGTACATGTGCAGCAGGCCGGGATGGCGGTTGGCGCCCCCGGAGTCGAGCGCGGCGAAGGCAGCCTCCAAGACCTCGACGGCCTCGACTGTGCTGGCACCCTCGGCCGGCTCGCCGGTGACCAGGTCCCACAGTGCCCAGGGCGTGCGGTTCATGATGGCCTCGGCGAACAGGGCGCAGACGTCGAGGTTGTCGGGGTGGGCCTGGTGCACGGCCCGCATGGCGTCGGCGTAGGCGTCGTTCCAGGAGCAGAAGTCGTCGGATCCGGAGGGTTCGTCGAGACCGGCCGGGTAGCGCTCGGCCAGCGCGGCGATCAGGGCCTGCTCGACGGGGGTTGCGGCGGCTGCGGCGCGGGCGGCTGCGGCGCCGGCCGCCAGGGCCCGCTCGAGCGATTGGAGCAGGTCGTCCTCGTCGAAGTCCTCCCAGGGCTTGTTGTAGTTGGGGCCGATGGCGTAGGCGATGCCCCAGTGGGCCATGGCGAGGTCGGGGTCATGGTCGAGGGCCTGCTTGAAGCAGGCGATGGCCTCGTCGTGGTTGAAGCCGTAGCACCACGCCATCCCCCGGTCGAACCAGCGCTGGGCCTGCGGGTCCGCGGTCGTGACCGGCCAGGTGTATGACCCGAGGTCGTAGTACCCGTCGTCGTGCGCGCTGTCACCCGCCATCTCTGCCTCCGAAGGTCTCGACTCAGCCCGAACGTACTACTCCAGGCGGGAACAGTTCAGAGTCGGGATAGGAGCTCGGCTAGGGGGACGACTTCGGCTTGGGCGGTCTCTATGTCGCCCTCGGGGAGCATGAAGCGCCAGTAGACGATGCCGAAGGGGCGGCCCTCGGTGTCGAGCCAGTTGGGCACGCCGGGGTCGGTGTGGGCGATGACCGCGGTGAAGCGGCCGTCGGCGTCGGCGACGGTCTGGGCCCGGTTGAGCGAGATCGATCGGGACGCGTAGTCGAAGGTCTGCAGGTGGCGGTTCCACAGGCACACGTTGGCGTAGCGGCACTCGGGCCAGCGGGCCCGGACGACCAGGGCCTCGTCGGGGCCGATCAGGAACGGGGCCATGGCGTAGGCGGCGTCGAAGGCGGCCAGGCCCAGGTCGCCGGGACGGTCGGGGGTAGGGAACACGTTGGGGACCCGGGAGATCCATGTGCGGGTCTTGTCGCTGGCCATGGGCGGGCGGTCGACGGTGAGTTCGCGCACCAGGCCGGCGACCCGGCGGATGCCGGCGGCGACGGTGTCGTCGGACGGTCGGGGCGGCGGCGTGGCAACCGGGCGGCCGTCGGCGTCGATCACCTGGATGCGCATGACCGGGACCAGGGCCGGGTCGGCGGCGGCGTGGGTGGGGTCCTCGAAGTAGTGGCGGGTGCTGATCGACCCGGACGCGGGCGGCAGGGCCAGCCAGTTGCGGGGGCGGGGCTCGCCGCCGAGCTGCACTTCGAAGCGGCCCTCGGCGTCGACATCGAACGACTCGTCGTTGAGCACCCCCACGACCTGGTTGTCCATCGACCCCCAGGCTTCGCCCGACTCGACGGTGATCGAGGTGTAGGTGGCGCCCTTGGTCTCGCCGGTGACCCGGTAGATGTGGTCGGCGGAGACGGGGGCGTCGAAGTAGACGGCGTCGGGATTGTCGCCCAGGACCTTGCGGTCGGGGTCGACGATGCGATGGAACCGGGGGGCGGCGGGGTCGCGCTCGAACAGCCCGACGAGGCCCCATTGCAGCATGTGCATGAGGGACCGGTGGGCGCCGACGATGTCGTCGTCGGTGTGCAGGTTCCACTCGGGCGACGCCCAGCGCCGGTCGACCTCGCCCAACAGGTCGATCAGCTCGTGCAGGGCCCGCCGGGACTCAGTTTCCATCGTCAACCCCCTCCCTCGGGAGTCTCGGGAGAGTTGTCTGTACTGGATGCACAGAACTCGCGCCAAGAATAAGCAGGCGAGGGCCGCTGTGGATTCTCGGGAGGGTTATCGGTACTGGATGCACAGATCTCGCGCCAAGAAATCTGGGAGGGGGGCCGGGAGGCCGGGGTCCGGGCACGGGTCAGCGCTCACGGGTCAGCGCTCACGGGTCACTCGCTGGCTACGCCGTAGTGGTCGATGTAGGGGGCCAGGGCGGACCGCAGCGACTCGGCGGTGAAACCCCAGTCCTCGGGCTGGTAGCGGTGCACCCCGAACTTGCCCTTGGGCTTGTGGGCCAGGTAGTCGAGCACGGCGGCGGCGTGGTCGTCGGTGAAGTCGCGGCCCATCTGGGCGTAGGCGGCCCGCAGGGCGGCCACCGGGTCGGTCATCAGCTCGGCGAAGTGCACGTCGACGAAGCGGTCGGCGGGCACCGTGCCCGAGGCCCGCACGTCGATCGAGCCGTTGAGGCCGTCAGCGAAGATGGCCAGGATGACCTCGGCCATGCCGTCCACATCCACGTGGTCGGTGCGCAGCCACTGGATCATGGCGGTGGTGCTGACGGTGGAGGGCATGGTCTTGGCCGGGTCGCGGTGGGTCTGCACCACCCAGGCGTCGCTGAACTCGGCGTACAGAAGGGGCAGCAGCGTGAGGTGGCCTGGGGTCTTGAGCAGCCATCGGGTGGGGCCGGCGCCGGGTTGGAGCGCCTGGAGGAACTGCCGTTCGTAGGCGTAGTTGACGGCCGGGTCGGGCAGCCAGCCGTCGAGGGAGGAGATCATGCTCCAGTGGAAGCCGCAGAAGCTGCCCTGGGTGAGGGTGACACACTCCACGGGCAGGTCGGCACGCAGCTCGTGGAGGGCCTGGAACTCGGGCTGGACGTCGGCCCAGAGCTCCTGCTCGCATTCGCCGAGCACGAGCCGGTCGGGCAGGTCGGCGGCCTCGGGCAGCGCCACGGGGTGCAGGGCCTCGGCTGCGGTGGGGGCCCGCAGCCCGGGGTCGAGGGCGAGCAGCTCGAACAGGATGGTGGTGCCCGAGCGGGCCGGGCCGGTGACGATCACTGGGGCGGTCACCGGCCGGGCACGGATCTCGGGGGCGGCGTCGATGGCGGCGGTGAGCAGCAGCCGGGCCCGCAGCGAGCGCAGGAGTTCCTGCTTGGTCATCAGCCGCCCGACGAGGTGCATGGGGGCGGCGTCGACGGCCTGGGCCAGGGCTTCGAAGCGCTCCTGCCAGCGGGTGTCGCCGAGATCGCCGCGGGGCAGGCCGCCCAGGGCGATGGTGGCGGTGTCGAGTAGGTCGCCGGCGTCGATGGGGACCAGGTCGCGGGGGTCGCCGCCGACGGATCCGGCCATGAGGTTGATGCGCCGCACCCAGTCGGGCCGGACCAGCCGTTCGGTCATGGGCGCAAGCGTCGAGGGGGAGGAGCTCATACGGGGCGTCAAGGTAGCAGGACCGGCTGTCGGGCCAACCCAGTGCAGAGGGCGTGAAGAGGCGGGAGGGGAAATGTCCGAGAAGGACTGGCCCGCATAGAGGGGCACTTGGGGTTGGCCCCACCGGCGGACGCGCCGGGCGACGACCGCCGCGACTCCGACTAGGCGGCGCAATACGATCTGACTCGTTGCAAGCGAGCCGTCTCGAGGTGTGCGTTGATCGAGCATGATCCGCAGCGGTCGCGGGGCTCGACGTTCTGGGGGGTGGCGGCGGTCGCGGTGGCGACGTCGCTGATAGGGACCATCGGGACGGCGGCCGAGCTCGGTCCCGACTCGTTGAGCCCGGTGGCCACGGGGGCGTGGCGGGGCGTGATCGGAGCCGCCGGGCTGCTGGTGGTGTCGACGAGCCGGGGGCTGGCGCCGTGGAGGTACCGGTTGCCGGTCCGGTGGGTGCTGCTGGCCGGGTTCGGGGTGGCGGCCAGCCAGCTCTCGTTCTTCGAGGCGATGGACCGCACCGGTGTGGCCGTCGGCACCCTGGTGGCCATCGGCGTGGGCCCCCTGATGGCCGGCGTGCTCGACTGGCTGGCGTACCGGCATCGTCCCGACCGGCGCTGGCTGGCGGGGGTGGCAGTGGCCCTGGCCGGGGTGGTGCTGCTGTCGGGCGGGGCGGAGCAGGTGGTGTGGAGCGGCGTGGCCTTCGCGGTGCTGGCCGGCAGCGGCATTCCGGCCATGGGGTTCGCGGCGCAGCAGCTGATGAGGGACCGGCCGCTGCTGACGGCGATGACCACGGTCATGATGGCGGGCTCGGTCTTCTTGCTGCCGTTCGGGTTGATCTCGCTGGACACGTCCTCCATCCCGTTCGGGTCGGTGTTGACGGTGGTGTACCTGGGACTGGTGACGGTGACGCTGGCGCATTGGCTGTGGGGCGCCGGCCTGAAGCGTCTCACCCTGAGCGTGGCGGTAGTGGTGGGCCTGCTGGAGCCGGCGGTGGCGGCGACACTGGCGATGACGGTGCTGTCCGAGCCGGTCACGGTGGCCCTGATTGCCGGGATCTGCCTGGTGATCGCCGGCGTGGCCGTCACTTCGCTGAGCCCGATCGCCGGACGTCACGACTAGCGGTGAGCTGGGCGTTGTATGGTGGCGGCACCATGCCGCTGTCACCGCTGCGCCAGGAGCTGCTCGACATCCTGAGGGAGCGGGGCTATCGCCGCCTCGACCAGCCGATCAGGCTTGCGTCGGGGGCGATGTCGTCGGACTTCATCGACGGCAAGGAGGCCCTGGCCGAGTGGCGTCACCTGCGCACGGCCTGCGAGGCCATCACCGAGACCGTCACCGAGGCCGGCCACAGCTTCGACGTGGTCGGAGGGCTGACCATGGGCGCCGACGCCCTGGCCGTGGGCATCGCCGCGGTCAACGACTGCCGCTGGTTCTTCGTGCGCAAGGAGGCCAAGCAGCGGGGCACCCGGCGGTGGGTCGAGGGGGCCCAGATCGGCTCGGGCGACACGGTGCTGCTGGTGGACGACGTGGTGACGACGGGCGGGTCTATCTTCAAGGCCCTCGACATCGTCGATCGGACCGGGGCCACCACGGTGGCGGCGGTGACGCTGGTGGATCGCAGCGGCCTGGCCGGACCCCATTTCGAGCAGCGAGGGATCGGCTACTACCCGATGATCACCTACGAGTTGCTCGGCATCGACCCCGTCGAACCAGTAGCCGCAGCAACCGCCTGAGCGGGGAGCCCGGCCTCTCCGGCCACCCCGTCCACCCCGCCCACGGCGGCCACCCTGGCCACTCCGCCCACCCCGGCCACTCCGGCCATCCCGGAGGCACCCGGCCGATCGAGGCCGGGTAGGGTCGCGCCGTGATCCGGCGGCTGGTGGTGGTTGCTGTAGCCGTTGCGGTGGCGGTCACCGGACTGGTGCCGGTGGCGGCTGCCCAGGAGGGCCCGGACGCACCGGGCGGGTTCTCGGATGTGACCGGGGGCGTTCACCAGCCCGCCATCGACGCGCTCGACGTCCTGGGCGTGTTCGAGGGCACCGGGTGCGGTCAGGACATGTTCTGTCCCGGCGGGGCGATTACGCGCTGGACGATGGCGGTGTGGCTGGTGCGGGTCCTCGACGAGGCCGAGCCAACCGCAGTCGACGCATCCAGCTTCGCCGACGTGGACTTCGAGCGCTGGTGGCTGGCTCACGTGGAGCGCTTGGCGGAACTGGAGGTCACGAAGGGCTGCCTGACCGAGCCGTTGCGGTTCTGCCCGGACCGGTCGGTGACCCGGTCCCAGATGGCCACCTTCCTTGCTCGGGCATTCGGCCTCGAGGCAGCCGACTCGGCCGGGTTCACCGACACTGAAGGCAACGCCCACGAGACCAACATCGACGCCCTGGCCGCGGCCCGCATCACAGCCGGCTGCCAGACCGACCCCCCGCGCTACTGCCCGGACCGGCCGGTGACCCGGTCCCAGATGGCCACGTTCCTGGCCCGAGCGCTCGGCCTGGTCGACAAACCGGCCCCGCCCGAAGACGAGCCACCCGCCGACGAGCCACCCGAAGACGAGCCACCCGAAGACGAGCCACCCGGCGACGACGCAGACAGCAGCGACCCCGCCGACGGCACCGGCACGGACACCCCGGCCGGCGTGGACCCGTCCGCCTGCCGGCCCGGCGGCGTCAAGGGGGTGACGGCGGGGTTCCCGCTGCCGGGCTGGGCGGCGCCGCCGGTCGGCACGTTGCGGGTGGCGGTGCTGTTCCTCGACTTCCCCGACGCCCAGGCCACCTACTCCACCGAGGTGGAAGCGGCCCACGGACTGCCGTACGCCGAGGAGTACCTGGAGGCAGCCAGCTACGGGCGAATCGATGTCGAGTTCGTTCCCTTGCACGGGTGGTTGCGAGCCCCGCGCAGCGTTGACGACTACCTCGTCGACACCATCATCGGAGAGACTCGCGTCAGCCCCGGCACCGAAGCGGTCCGCCTCGCCGACCCCATGTTCGACTTCACCGGACATCACGTCGTGATGACCGTGCTGCCCAGCTCGCTCTTCGCTGCGGGCGGCCATACCTCGGCAGGCGCGCAAACCGCCGAGGGGATCATCGTGTCGATGGCTCGAATCAACACTGCGCCCCACCCCGACCGCGGCGGGCCCGAACAGTGGGGCACGACGGCCGCCCACGAACTGGCGCACGGTCTCGGGCTGCTGGACCTCTACGCCTACAACGCCCGCCGCCACAGACTGCCGCCGGAGCCAACGGCAAGGACGTGGGTGCGGAGCCAGTTCGGTCTGATGGAACTGCGGGCGGCCTTCGCGGCCCGACCCAGAGACAGTCGCCTCAAGTTCACCGGGAGCCTGCCCGACGGGCCCCGTGTCACCGGCTACGCCTACAGCCTATACGCCGGTGAGATGCTGGCCTGGAGCCGCTGGCAGCTGGGCTGGCTGGAAGAGTCGCAGATCCACTGCATCAACGCCCCTGAAGCGACAGTTGCGCTGGGTCCTGTGGCCGACCCCGGCGATGCGACAGCCATGGCCGCGGTGCCCCTGTCGGATACTGAAGTGCTCGTCATCGAGAGCAGGCGGAAGATCGGCTACGACCGTGAACAGGAGCGTCTGCACCCTGAGGGCGCGCTCATCGAGGTTCCGGCCCTCGCGACCGAGGGTGTGCTGGTCTACACCGTCGACGCTTCGCTGGGTTCGGGCGAGCTGCCCATCAAGGTGGCCGGTGACCCCGGCAACGGGCGGGTCGACGACTACCCGATCCTCGCCCGGAGCGACCGGGTCGTGGTGCGGGGCTACACCATCACGGTGACGCGCGACGACGGCGACACCCACACCGTCACCATCACCAAGACCGGCACCGACAACGACGGAGGCGCCAAGGCGGCTTCAACGAGCCCATCGTGGAGACTCAAGGAACACCACGGCCTCGAGATCGCCACAACCACCAACGCCCGCTAACCTTCCCACCGCCAGACAGAGCCCGCATCATGCGACGCGACTTCCGCTGATCGATCACAAAGGAGGGGCCGATGCCCCATTTGAAGGGGCCTGTGCCCCAAGCACAAGCAAAGGAGGGGCCGATGCCCCAGCTAGTGAAGAAGCGGCGCT
>JAGWAO010000047.1:15393-15707 GCA_021296315.1 Acidimicrobiia bacterium
CGGCAGCGCAGTCGAGCATCCCCGAGGCGAACAACAATCCGGATTTCGGTGCGGACTGGTCGGCGTGTGTGGGCGCGGCTGGTTCCCATGACGCGATGTTCCCCGATGTGGGTGAGGACAACGTTCATGCTGCTGCGATCAACTGCATCGCCTATTACGGGATCACTGTGGGCAAGCTTGATGGCAGGTATGCGCCTGGTGAGCATGTGAGCGCGTTCCAGATGGGACGTTTCGTGCGCGCTGCGGCTGATCTGATGGGCGCTGACGGTGACGCGGTGCTCGGCGGTGTCGAGTTGTCTGACCCGGTGACGCGT
>JAGWAO010000006.1:0-1354 GCA_021296315.1 Acidimicrobiia bacterium
TGCTGTGGCGCTGCGTCCGCATCCAGAACCGGATCTTCTGGCGGACTCCCATTGCCGCCTTCTTCACCCTGGTGTTCCCGATCCTGATGCTGGTGCTGTTCACCGCCATCTTCGGCAACGACGCCTTCGACACCGTGTATGGGCGGGTCAACAGCAGCCAGTTCTACACGCCGGGGCTGGCTGTGTACGCGGCGGCGTCGTCCACCTACACCGGCATCGGCATCATCCTGGCCAGCCGGCGCGAGCTCGGCATCCTCAAGAGAGTCCGGGGCACGCCCCTGCCGCCCTGGGCCTATCTCGGCGGCGTCGTGCTGTCGGCGGTCTGGATCGCCGCGCTCGGAGTGCTCGCCATGGTCGTGCTGGGCGTCGCCGCCTACGGCGTGAACGTCGAGGCAGCCAAGGTGCCGGCCATGCTCGTCACCTTTGCGGTAGGCGCTGCATCGTTTGCCGCGCTCGGCTTGGCCCTCGCCTCGCTGGCCCGGTCGGTGGCCATGGCCGTTCCCGTGGCCAACGCCACACTCCTGCCCATCGCCTTCATCTCCAACATCTTCGTTCCGTTCGGAACCGATACCCCTGCTTGGCTGGATGTGCTCGGCGACGTCTTCCCCCTGAAGCACTTCGGGCTGGCGTTCGGTGAAGCCATGAACCCGCTCTCGGATGCTCCGGCCTTTGAATGGCACCGGCTCGGTGTGATGTTGATCTGGCTGGCAGCCGGTGCAGCGGTGGCCGCGTGGAAGTTCAGGTGGGACCCGCCCGTGGTTTCCGGTCGGGCGCCCCGTCGCCGCCGCCCCGTTCCCGCCTAGCATCGCCGAATGGTCGACTACGACGAGTTCGGGATGTTCGGCGAGAACGCCGCCGAGCATGGCCTTGAATGGGTCGGTCCGCCCGCGGTGCGCAGGGAATCGGTGCCGCTGCCGTCGGGGCTGCGATTGTCGGCGCTGGTGTGGGGCACAGCCGAGCCGGAGTTGGTGCTGATCCACGGCGGCGCCCAGAACGCTCACACCTGGGACACGGTGGCCTTGGCTCTCGGCCGGCCGCTGGTGGCGGTGGATCTGCCCGGCCATGGGCGCTCCGACCACCGGCCCGCCCACAACTACGGTCCCGCCTCGATGGCTGGCGACGTGGCCGTGGCGGTCGAGGCGCTGGCACCTGGCGCCGAGGCGGTGGTAGGGATGTCGTTGGGCGGACTCACCGCCATCTGCCTGGCCGCCGACCACCGGAGTCTGGTGCGGCGCTTGGGGGTGGTGGACGTTACGCCGGGGACCGACCACAAGAAGGCCGAGCCGATCATCGCCTTCGTTGACGGTCCCGAGCACTTCGACAGCTTCGAGGCGATCCTGGAACGCACCATCGA
>JAGWAO010000006.1:1359-4299 GCA_021296315.1 Acidimicrobiia bacterium
TCGCTGCGCCGGGGCGTGCTGCACAACGCCCACGAGACAGCCGACGGGCGTTGGACCTGGAACTACGACCGGATGCGGGACTGGAAGACCGGTGACACCGCCGAGCCCGGATTCGAGGATCTGTGGGCGAAGGTCTCTGCCATCGGGGCCCCGACCGCGCTGTGGCAGGGCGGCGCCTGGAGCGTGATCGACGACGCCGATGTGGCCGAGTGGATGCTGCGGCTGCCCGGAACGGTCCATGAGGTAGTGGACGGCGCGGGCCATTCGATCCAGGGCGACCGCCCCTTGGAGCTCGCCGCGTTGATCGAGGAACTCCTGGCTCGGCCGGCCGCCGCGCCCGGCTAGCCCTAGCCGGTGTAGCCGGACTCGTCGAACAGGTAGCCGCCGGGGGTCATCTCCAGGCGGTGACGGGGACCGAGCGCCGAGGTGTCGCCGGTCGCGTAGCCCGCGTCGCCGTGCCACAGAGAAACCGGTCCGTGCTCGCCGTTGCCGATTCGGGTCTCGTACCGGCGGGGACGCCGACGGTCCAGGCCCTCGAGTGCGTCGGCCACCGTGGAGAAGCTGCGGATGGTGTACAGCGTCACCCATGTCGGGGCGATCAACTCGACCTCGCCGGCGTCACGGCGCCGCATGGCCTCGTCGGGGGTCATCCATTCGTGGCGCACGATCTCGCCGTCGTCGATGCGGACTTCCTCGGCGGGCGCCTGTGCCGCGAAGAACCAGGTCGCGAAGCGCTTGGGCGCGATCGGCGGGGGGATCCAGTAGGAGAAGTGCACGAGGTTCGCCGGGTCGAGCACGATGGCCGCTTCCTCGCAGGCCTCGCGGGCCGCCGCGTTGCGAGCCGCCGCGATCAGGTCGCTGGTGCCGTCGTGGTCGCCATCGTCGATGCGCCCTCCGGGGAACACCCACATCCCGCCGAAGGCGAGGCGGGAGTTCTTGCGCAGCATCAGCGACTCAGGGCCGTCGGGACCGTCGCGCAGCACCACGACCGTGGCCGCAGGGATCGCAGGGGCCTCGCCGTCCCGCTCGAACTGCTCGCGCCACTCCTCGAAGAGCAGGACCTCCCGCTGGTACGCCTTCTGGGCGCGGTCGCCGGTCGAGTCTGTCCGAGGGCCGCTCACCTGATCACGCCGTCGGCTCGGAGCTGGCCGATGCTGTCCGCTAGGCCCAGCTGCGTTAGTACCTCGTCGGTGTGCTGGCCGTGGACAGGAGATGACGGCTGGCGCAACTCGGCCGGCGTTGTCGAGAAGCGGGCCGCGGGCCGGGGCTGGCGGACCCGGCCCATCGCCGGGTGGTCGTGCTCGGTGAACAACTGGTTGTGAACGGCCTGGGCGTCGCCGGCGACGTCCTCCACGCCGAGCACGACCCCGAACGGCACCTGATGGCGATCCAGCGCTTCCACCGCCTCCGCCAGGGGCATGGCGGCGGCAGCGGCATGAACGGCCCTGAACACCATGCTGGTCTGCTCCTTGTGGCGCTGGCGGTCACTCATGCCGGCCACCCGGGGGTCGCTGGAGTCAACGCCGAACGCCTTGGCCATGCCGTGGAACTCGTCGTCGGTCACCGCGGCCACCACCACATGCCCGTCGGCGAGGCTGATGGCCCGCTGGTGGGCCGAGAACGACTGGGCAAGGTGACGCTGGTCGTTGTCCAGAGCGACCTCGTGGGCGGCCGAGTCGGCGAACAGGAACGCCACCGAGGCGTCCAGCATTGCCAGCTGGACGTGCTGACCACCTGCGCCTCGCTCGCGGGCGAGGAGCGCCGCGGTGATGGCCTGTGCGGCCGTGTAGGAGGTGATCTTGTCGGCCGCAGCCTGACGCAGGAACCGGGGGGACGCGTCGTTGATGCCCGTCTGGTTGCCGACGAGCCCCGATTGGGCCTGTATCACCGAGTCGTACACCCTCCGGTGGGCGTAGGGGCCGTCGGGGCCGAACCCCGAGAGCGAGGCGTAGACGATGTCGGGGTTGCGAGCCGAGACGTCGTCGTGGCCGAGACCGAGTCGTTCGACCACCCCTGGGCGCATGTTCTGCACGAACACGTCGGCGTCGGCGGCGAGGTCGAGCACGATGTCGCGACCCTGCGGGTGGGTGCAGTCCACCGCGATGGAGCGCTTGCCGCGGTTGCACATCTGGAACAGGGCCGAGATCCCGCCCGACGCCACGCCCACATAGCGGCCCTGGTCCCCGAAGGCGGGCTCCTCCACCTTGATGGCCTCGGCGCCCTGGTCGACTAGAAGGGTCACCGCCAGGGGTCCGGTGACGGCCACGCACATCTCCACGATGCGTATGCCGTCGAGGGGTCCGGGCACGGTGCCTCCCAATCCTCGCTCGGGTGGTGGCCGGCCCCTGGCTCAGCCTTGGTCGGCCGAGTCGGTGCCGGCGGACTCGTCGGGTGCGGGGACTCCGTGGAACCAGCTGGCCTCCTCGACCAGGGACCGGCTCCGCCAGCCCTCGGAGGTGCGCACCAGTTCGTGGTGGTACCAGCCTCCGGTGGCCCACACCGGGCTGTCGGGCATTTGCAGCGGGTTGTAGACCATAGCTGTGACCTTGGCCTCGTCGCCGTCGATGACGATGTCGAAATTGGAGACCAGGTGCTGCATGTTCTCGAACATCGGCATGACCTTCGAGAGGAAGCCGACCACCTCATCGAGGTCGCCGGCGATGCCTCCGACCCGGGTGTAGTCGATGCGGGCGTCGGGGGTGAAGACGCTGCGGAAGAGGTCCCAGTCCTGCCGGTCGACGGCTCGGGCGTAGCGGGTCAGCAGGTCGGTGATCTCGGCCCGGTCGATGAGGGTCTGCACGTCCATGGCCCCCAACGATACGGCTGAGTCGCCGACTTGGGGGCCGGTCTGTGTCCGAGGCAGAGGCAGTGAGGACATGACCTAGTGGTCCAGAAGGAGGTCCAGGCGACACCGGCCGCGTGTGTCCTGGATGATCAGTC
>JAGWAO010000006.1:4342-79906 GCA_021296315.1 Acidimicrobiia bacterium
GTGCCTGTAGAGTGGCAGTCATGGAACGAACAGGCGTTCTGAATCGTAGTGACGAGTCCGGCAGCGGGCCGGCGGAGAGGGATGTTGGCGGCTCGAACGGCAGCGAAGTGGAACGCTGGTCCTCGGTGCGGGTTCTGCTGGAGGCGGTCTGCGAGGCCTTGCGGTCGGTCTCGTTGGAGGGGTTGGACGAGGACGGGCTGTGCCGGGTGGCGGCCGGGGTCGGCCGGGTGACGGCTCTGGCCGATGCTCTGACTCTGCGGGCCGCGAGCGGGTTGGAGAATCTGAGAGCAGGCTCGGCGCGGGAGGCGCTGGTGGCAGGGGCGAAGCTGTCGGGCCGGGCGGCCAAGCGAGTGACTGAGGCGGCTAGGCAGGTCGAGGAGATGCCCAACGTCGGGCGGATGGTGGATGCGGGGGAGTTGACCCTTGAGAGCGTGTTCGCTCTCGGCGCGGCGGCCAGACAGTGCGGCGCTGCCGTAGTGGACGGCTCGGACGAACTGCTGTACCAGGCCGCCACCCGGGACTCCGGGTCGTTCAGCCGGGTGGCCCGTAGGTTCGCCCAGCGTCATGATCCGTCGGCCGATGGGGACCTGCTCAAGGGTCAGCGCAACAGCCGGAAGGCCGACCTGTTCGTCGGCAGCGACGGCATGGGTGTGATGAAGGGCGAGATGGATCCGGTCAGCTTCGGTGTGCTGGAGCAGGCGGTGGACGAGCGCAAGGACTACCTGTGGCGCAGGGACGGTGGCCGGGACGGCACGCCGGACGCGGTGCGCAACAACGGTCAGCGGACGATGGACGCAATCTTCGAGCTGTGCACCGGGCTGGATGCTCTGACCCACGAGCCTCTCCCGGCTGACGACGGTCCGCGGGGCTCGCGGTGCCTGCCGCCAGGTCGGATCGTCGCGGTGACCGTGGGCGTGGTCGACGGCACGGACCCCGACGGATCCTGTGAGATCATCGGGGTCGGACCGGTTCCTCCGACGGTGCTCGACGGCATCTCGCCCGACGACCGGCTGGTCGGCGCGATCTTCGGCGGGGACGGCCAGCCGCTGTGGTTGGGTCGCATGGAGCGATTGGCCAGCGTCGACCAGTACGTGGCGGTGGCGCTACGCGACCGCGGATGCGTGCTGTGCCGGGCTCCGATGCATCGCTGCAGGGTTCACCACATAGACGAGTACTTCGCCGATCAGGGTCCGACAGACATCGAGAACCTCGTGGCGTTGTGTAGCAGTTGCCACCTGTGGCTGCACCGGACCAGCCGGCGTGTCGTGCGAGCAGTCGACGAACTCGGAGTCGTCACCTGGTCCACGGCTGCACGCGGCGGGAAGCCGAGGACGGCAGATCCCGCCAACGGATCCGGTGGCCGGGGAGACAACCCGGTCGACGTGCTGGAATCCGACAAGGCCGAGGTCGGCGGTGGCTCCGCGGTACGCGGCCCGCCAGTTTCCGAGTGCAGGTGATAGAAGTGGCGGCTAGTTCTGTCGAGGAGGGCGCCGATCGATTGTCGGGACTGTCGGCCGGAGTCCCCGAGCCCTCGCCATCTCGATCGGCTCGGTTGCACACCCGCACCGCGCCGGCTGACGGGACGACCGCCGCGGCCCGAGCAATCGTCGATTCAATCGGTTGGGCCGCACCACGCCTCGGACTCCGGTCTGGTGGGTCACCGAACCTCCGAGCGACAGCCGCTACCTTCGATCCCAACGGTGATCGGCACCTGAATCCCCGGCGGGCCTTGCCCACGGCGGTACGCGGAGCACGAGAAGCCTTGAGAAGAACCAGAGCCTGGAGACGACCGTGTCACCACAACAGCAACTGACCACCGCGACCCTCGACCCCGTCCCGGCCCGTCAGGTGGACAACGTGCCGGTGGCGGAGGAGATGAGCGACTCGTTCCTCGCCTATGCGCTGTCGGTCATCACCGCTCGCGCCATCCCCGATGTGCGAGACGGCCTGAAGCCGGTGCAGCGCCGCGTCCTCTGGTCGATGCTGCAGATGGGCTTGCGTCCCGGCACTCCGTACCGCAAGGCGGCTCGCGTCGTGGGAGACACGATGGGTCGCTACCACCCGCACGGCGACGCCGCCATTTACGACACCCTCGTCCGGATGGGACAGGACTTCAGCCGCATGGTGGCGCTCGTGGACCCGCAGGGCAACTTCGGCAGTCTCGATGACCCGCCGGCTGCCGCCCGCTACACCGAATGCCGCCTGAGCGGTGCGGCCATGGACATGGTGGGAGAACTCGACGAGGACACCGTCGACTTTCGCCCCACATATGACGGGGAGGACACCGAGCCCGTGGTTCTCCCCGCGGCGCTGCCCAACCTTCTGGTGAACGGCACCGCTGGAATCGCCGTGGGCATGGCCACCAACATGCTGCCCCACAACCTGGCCGAGGTCGGAGAGGCCATCGAGTTGGTGATGAGCAAGCAGCCGGGCGAAGTCGCAACGAAAGACGGACGGGCACGAGCAGGCAGCGCGGCGAGCCGCAAACGCCGGCCGCGGCCGACAACCGACGAACTCATGGAAATGCTGCCCGGACCCGACTTCCCCGGGGGTGGAATCGTCATGGCGGACGAAGGGCTGCGGGCTGCGTATGACTGTGGCCGAGGATCGGTCAGGATGCGGGCGCGTCTCAGCATCGAGCCCGTCACCCGGCGCCGCCAGGCCGTGATCGTTACCGAATTGCCCCATCTGGTGGGACCCGAGCGGGTCGTGTCGCGGATCACTGAATTGGTCGGCGCTGGACGGCTGCCGGGCGTCTCCGGCATCGCCGACCTGAGCGACATGGACGGACTGCGCCTCCAGATCGATCTGAAGCCGGGAATCGACCCTCCGGCTGTTCTGGCGGAGCTCTACCGGCACACTCCCCTCGAGGAGAGCCTGAGCGTCAACAACGTGGCGCTCGTCGACGGCGTCCCCACCACAGTCGGTCTCCGCGAGCTGTGTGAGCACTATGTGGCACATCGTCTCGAGGTCGTCGTGCGCCGCACCCGCCACCGGCTGCGGCGAGCGGATGAGCGCCTGCACATCGTGGAGGGACTGATCGCTGCTCTGGACAACATCGACGATGTAGTGGCGTTGATCCGCGGCTCCAGGGACGGGCCCGAGGCGAGAGCAGGGCTCATGGCTCGATACGGACTGACCGATATTCAGGCGACCCACATACTCGACATGGCGCTCCGGCGGCTCACAGCCCTCGAGCGCGAGAGGCTCGACTCCGAGGCCGAAAGCCTTCGCGCCGACATCGGCGACTTCAAGGAGATCCTGGCCAGCAGGCGCAGGCAGCGGGCCATCGTGCGGAAGGAGCTGCGACGGATCGTCGACGACCACGGCCGGCCGCGTCGCAGCCGGATAGTGACGGCCGAGGTCGCCGACCGCGAGCTTGCCGGAAGCTCTCAGGGCGAAGCGGGCCTGGCCGCCTCCGCAGATGCGGCCGACGCCGGGCCCGACCTGCCTTGCGTGGTCACGGTGTCGACGAGCGGCAATATCGGGCGAGCATCGCCCAAGGGGGACAGGCGTGCGTCGCCCGGACGCCATGATCTGATCGCCGCCCGGGTCGTTGCTTCGACCGAAGCGTCCGTGGCTGCGGTCACCACCATGGGGCGAGCGTTCACCGTGCGCGGAGCCGAGATCGAAGAGGTGAACAACCGCATCCGCGGCGCGGACGCCGCGTCCATCTTCGATCTGGACGCGGGCGAGGGAATCCTGGCTCTCGTTGCCGAAGGGAGCGACAGGCTTGTCATGGTGACCGCGGGCGGCACCATCAAGCGGATCGACGCCGAGGAGGTGCTCTCCACTCCGCCGGGATCGCCGTTGATCGCTCTGGGTGCGGGCGACCGCGTGGCCTGCGCTTTCACGGCATCCGAGGAGTCGGACCTCGTTCTTGCCGCGGACGACGGCCGGGCACTCCGGATGGAGGCCTCATCGGTGCGGGTGCAACGTTGCGGAGCGGCAGGAATGGCCGGCATCAAGTTGCGCGAGGGCGCGGTTCCGGTAGGAGGGGGAGCCGTGGTCGGGGAACCGGTGCTGATGGTCGCCACCAGCGCGGCCGGCGCGGAGAGCGGCGTCAAGGCCACGCACTGCTCGGAGTTGCCGACACAGGGCAGGGGAGCGCAGGGAGTGCTCGTCGTCAAGCTTCAGCCTGGGGAGTCCGTGGTTGCTGCGGCGGTGGGTGCCGCTGACGGCATGCTGGCCCTGATGGGCCAGGACGACAATCCCCGCAAGATCGATCCGCACCCTGTGCCGGTACGGGTTGAGCCCACGGCGCGATATCGCTCACCTCAACGCTTCGAGCGTCGCATCCATGTGCTGGCGCCGGGAAGGTGGTGATGCCGGTGGCGTCGTCGGGCCAGTCATCGGGTACCTCAGAGGCGGTTGCGTTGCCGCTGCTGGCAGAAGCCGAGACGGATCCTGCCGCCGGGGCGGGCACCCGATCCCGTGCCGGCACTGCCTCCAACGGCTCGTCCCGTCCCAGTAGCACGTACGACGCCGACTCCATCGAGACGCTTGAGGGCCTCGAAGCCGTTCGCAAGCGGCCGGCCATGTACATCGGCGGCAACGGGTCTGAGGGTCTGATGCATCTCGTGTGGGAGATCGTCGACAATGCGGTGGACGAGGCCGCCGCGGGCTTCGCCACGAGGGTGGACGTGACCCTGCGACGCGACGGATCGATCGAGGTGTCCGACAACGGTCGCGGCATCCCCGTAGACAGGCATCCCGACCGTGATGTGTCGGCTCTCGAGGTGGTGTTCACTGAACTTCATGCCGGCGGGAAGTTCGGCGAGGGCGCCTACAAGGCGTCGGGCGGGCTGCACGGCGTGGGAGCGTCGGTCGTCAACGCCCTGTCCGCCCGTCTCGATGTGGAAGTGCGCCGAGACGGGTACTTCCACGAGCTGAGCTTCAAGGATCAGGAGCCCGGCCACTTCGTTGGCAGCAAGTTCGTGCCGAGCAGCGACGTGCGGCCCGCCAGTCGACGCACCAAGGCAACCGGGACGAGGGTGAGATTCTGGCCGGATGCGGCTCTCTTCCATCCCGATGCACGCATAGACGGCGACGAGGTGCGCAGCCGGGTCAGGCAGATGTGTTACCTGGTGGCGGGTGTGAGGATGACGGTTGCCGACAACCGGATCGGTGAGAGTGTCGAGCCCTTCGACTTCGTGAGCAGGGGTGGTCTCGCCGACCTGGTGAAGGAGCGCTCCGAACGGTCCGGCGAGGACGCCGTCAGCGGGGTGATCACGATCAACGGCATAGAGCGCTTCACCGAGAAGGTCCCCGTCGACGGCAAGATCACCGAGGTTGAGAGGGAGTGCACCGTCGACATCGCGCTCCGCTGGGTGTCGGGATACGACAGCGATGTGGAGTCGTTCGTGAACACGATCCCCACCAGTTCCGGCGGTACCCACCTCGCCGGGTTCGACAAGGCGCTGACGCGGGTGGTCAACGGGGTCCTGCTCAAGGACAACCGCAAGCTGGCCCGCCTGGCCCGCGACGCCAGCGGGTCGGGCGCCAAGAACGGGCGGAGCAGCGCGGCCAAGACCAGTGCCACCAAAGACGACGTGCGCGAGGGCCTGGTGGCGGCGGTCAAGGTGACCTTCTCGGAGCCGCAGTTCCGAGGCCAGACCAAACAGGAACTGGGTACGCCGGCTATCGAGGGCATCGTGGCCAGGATCACCTATGAGCAGCTCAAGGAGTGGTTCGAGCCCGGAGGCGGCCCTCGCTCGCAGGTCAAGGCCATCGGCGACAAGCTGGCCGCCGCGGTAGTGAACCGCGTCGCTTCCAAGCAGATGCTCGACACCAAGCGCAAGGCGGCGAGCCTCGGCTCCACCGGCATGCCGGACAAGCTGGCCGACTGCCGCATACATGGTCCCGAAGCCGAGCTGGTCCTGGTGGAGGGCGACTCGGCCGCAGGCCCGGCCAAGCGGGGCCGCGACTCGGAGTTCATGGCCATCCTGCCGCTGCGGGGCAAGATCGTGAACGCGGCCAAGGCGAGCCCCAAGCAGGTTCTCGACAACACCGAGGCCCAGGCCATCTTCACCGCTATGGGCGCCGGCGCGGGCGACGCCTTCGACATCGACGCCGCTCGCTACGGCCGGATCGTCATCCTGTGCGACGCAGACGTCGACGGCAGCCACATCCGCTGCCTGTTGCTGACCTTGATCCACGGGTACATGAGGGAGATGCTCGTTCAGGGCCGCGTCTTCTCGGCGCAGCCGCCGCTGTACACCGCCAAGGTCGGGGACCGGACCTACCGGGTCTATTCCGACGATGAGCGCGATCGGATCACCGACGAACTCTGCCGGGGCAATCGCAGGGCTGAGAGCGTCAAGTGGCAGCGCTTCAAGGGCTTGGGGGAGATGAACACCGACGAACTCCGGCACTGTGCGCTGGATCCTGCGACGCGGACCCTGCGCCGACTCACCATGGCCGACGTACAGCAGGCCGACGCCGCGGCCGAGATGTTCGACGTTCTGATGGGCAGCGACGTGGCGTTGCGTCGCGACTATCTGGTCGAGAACTCCTCCCTGGTGGACGAGACGACCCTCGACATCTAGCCGCAAGCCCGCTCCCGACGGCTACCCGGACATCCCCGCGGTTGTCACACCGATGAGCTAGAACGGCGGCATGCAGCTCGCGTTCGACCCTGCCGACATGCTCGACCCGGCAGGCGTCGGAGCGGTCGGCGAGGACGGCCACCCGAGCCCGCCGCAGCGGCTGTCACCGTCGGGTGCGGCGACCTTCGACCAGTGCCCCCGCCGCTGGCGGTTCCGTTATGTGGACCGCCTGCCGGATCCCCCGGGTGCGGACGCCTTGGTCGGCACGTTTGCCCATCGAGTGCTCGAGCACCTGATGCAGCAGCATCCGAGCCGGCGCAACAAGGACGACGCCCGCCGGATTGCGAGGGCATCGTGGCCGGAGATGTCGGGCAGCGACGACTATCGCGATCTGGAACTCGATGAAGAGCAGGCACGGAAGTTCCGCTGGCGGGCATGGAGAGCTATCGAGGGCCTGTGGGACCTCGAGGACCCGGCCGGCGTGGATGTGCGGGCCACAGAGCAGCAAGTGTCGGTGACGCTGGACGGCGTGCCCTTCCGGGGCGTCGTGGACCGAGTCGAATCCGAGCCGGACGGACTCGTGATCAGCGACTACAAGTCGGGCCGGGCCCCGACGGCGCGCTACGCACCCGGCCGGCTGCAGCAAGTGTTGCTCTACGCGGCGGCCGTAGCCGAGGAGACGGGCGAACGGCCGGTGAGGGCGCGGCTGCTGTATCTGGGCCAGAAGATCGTGGCGACTGGCGTTACGCCCGTCGAGCTTGGAGGCGCGGTCGAGCAGTTGAAGTCAACGTGGGATGCAATCGGGGACGCCTGTCACACCGATGACTTCTCGGCCCGGCCCGGACCGCTCTGCGACTACTGCCCGTACGCCGAACTCTGCCCCGAGGGTCAGGCTGAGAGAACCCGGCGATCAGAGTTGCGAGCCGCCGAGGAGGAGAACCTGTTGAAGCTGGCCGGCTAGCGAGCGCGGCGCTTCCAGAGCTTCCACAGCAACCGCAGAGCCACCAGACCTACCGCTGCGCCCAGCACGGTGGAGATCCCCACCGAGTACAACAGCCTCTCGCTCCAGGCGTTGGGAGGTTCGGCCGCCACGCCTCCACTCGCAGCCGGAGGGGGTTTGTCCGCGTTGGGTTGCGGCCGGTCGTCCACAGGGTCAAGGAGGCTGTCGACGATCGAGGTGCCGTGCCCGTTGGGCCGGTAGCGGGGCTGGTCTCGCTGGGGGTCATAGACCATTGCGATCCTCCGGGCCGCCTACTCCGACCACCAGATCGTAGATGAGATCGAACTCCGCGCACGCTTCGGCTGCGCCCCGGCGGGGCGGAAGCGCGTGTATGGGAAGCGAGCGTGCCGCGGCCTCGGCCACTGCAGCCCGCAGCCGGACCGGCGGCAGCACCAGCCGGCCGTGGTCAGAAATGAGCTGTTCGTTCCAGTAACGGGAGTCGCGGGTCCGGGCGAGGCGATTGACGGCCACTCCCGACACAGCGAGGCCTGACGGCTTCCTGGTGGCGACACGCTCGATGGTCCGCATGATCTCGCTGACCCCGTCGGAGGCCCAGGCGCTGGGCTCGGTCACCACCAGGGCTGCGTCCGCCGCGAACAAGGCGTTGATCGTCAGGAGTCCCAGCGACGGGGGACAGTCGATCAGCACGAGGTCCTGGTAGCCCGACAGCGCCACCCGGAGGCGGTCCTGAGCGCCAACGGGGTCGGAGAGCAACTGCCGCTCCCGGCCCGCAAGCGCCGGAGCGGACGCCACCACCTTGGGAGGGAGGCCTTTATCGTCGGGCCATCCCGACGGAACCGCCAGCTTCGCGACGGCTCCAGGCCGGTCGGCGGCCAGGGCCTCGTCCACGTTGGTGGCGGATGCCCAAACATCGAGTCCAGTGGTCGCGTTCCCCTGAGGATCCAGGTCGATCACAAGGCTTGGAACACGTCGCGCCCAGGCAGCCGATGCCAGCCCGAGGGCGGTCGTTGTCTTGCCGACTCCGCCCTTCTGGTTGACTAGAGCGATCACTGGCACGCCTGCACGGTAGCCAAGCATGGTGATGCCACGCGCAACATCGCGCCGAAGCTCCTTTCGACGGAGCACACTTGCTACATGGCTGCACGCGGTCGCATCAGCCAGGCGCTGTTGAGGGCAGGCTCGCGCTGGGCGCGCGACCTGCTGACGGTGCGCAGCGCCTTCGCGGCGCTGGTGATGGCTGCAATCGCCAGCCTGGTCGCCGGCCTGATCCTGGCGTCGATCACCGACACGCTGGAGGAATTGCCGGGTTTGTTGCTGCTGGTGCCGGCGGCGATCGCGGTGAAGGGCAACATCTTCGGGGCGCTGGGCAGCCGGCTGGGCACCGCCATCCATGCCGGCACATTCCGGCTGTCGAACCGGTGGGACTCGGTGATGGCGGAGAACGCGGTCGCGTCGGTAACGCTGAGCCTCCTGCTGGGCGTGGCGTTGGCGATCATGGCCAAGGGCGCCGCGCTGGCCTTCAACATCTCCCCGACGATGAGCCTCGCCGATTTCGTGGTGATCTCAGCGCTGGGGTGCCTGATAGCCGCCTTCGTGGTGCTGGCGATCACTCTGGCGACCACGGCCGGCGCGGTCCGATTCGGATGGGATCTGGACAACGTGGTCGCACCGATGGTGACGGTCGCGGGGGATGTGGTGACCCTGCCGTCGCTGGTGGTGGCGGCCGAGCTAGCCGGGTTCAAGATTCTCACGCCGTCGGTTGCGTGGGCGCTGGGCGTGCTGGCGGCCCTCTCGGCGGTGTGGGCTCTTCGAAGCGGGCTGATGGAGTTGCGCAAGATCATGCGCGAGTCGATACCCGTGCTGATCGCGGCGGGCATGCTCGACCTGGTGGCCGGGATCACGGTGGAGAAGCGCATCGAGGACTTTGTTGCCTTCCCGGTGCTGCTCGTTCTGCTGCCGGGCTACCTGGCCACGGCCGGAGCGCTCGGGGGTGTGCTGTCGAGCCGCCTGTCCACCAAGCTGCATCTCGGCCTGGCCAGGCCCTCAGTAGTGCCCTCGGGAGAGGCGAGAGTCGATCTCGCCACCACTTTCGCAATGGCGATTCCGGTGTTCGCGCTGCTCGGCCTGGTGTCGTCGATCGCGGCCGGCCTGACGGGCCATGCCGGCCCTTCGCTGGCAGATCTGGTCGCGGTGGCTGTGCTCGGCGGCCTGCTGGCCACCGTGCTGATTGTGGTGGTTGCCTATTACGGAACGCTTGCAGCCGTGCGGTTCGGAGTCGACCCCGACACCTACGGCATTCCCATGGTCACGTCCTCGCTGGACTTGGCCGGGGCGTTCACCCTGATCGTCTCGGTGGTCCTGGTGGGCGTGGTCTAGAGGCCGAGTGGGAGGGAGCTCCTAATGAGAGTCTTCGCGACAATCCGAGCGAGGCCGTGGCCCGAGCGGCCCGTGAGCGAAGCGAACAAGAGCGGGCACTACTGACAGGCAAGGTGTCGCGCTTGAGACCTACGATGACTTGAGGAGGGACCTGATGGATGACAGACCTCGCAACTTGCGGGAGATGCTGGCCGAGGCCAAGGACACCTCCGAGCTGATGGTGGACCTGGCTTACGCCGCGCTCTACTTCGGTGACCCCGACATGGCCGACGAGGTGGGCGCGCTCGAGGAGCGGATGAGCCACCTCGTGCAGGACATGAGAGCGGTGTGCATCCTGGCCGTGCGCCACCCCCGCGACGCCGACGGCATGTCATCGGTCCTTCAGGTGGTCTCCGCTATCGAGCGCATCGCCAATGACGCGGTCGACATTGCCCGTATCGTCACCCACCGGGTCGGCATACCGGCCGAGCTCGTGGCTGACCTGAGTGCGGCCGAGGAGGTGTCGCACCGGGTGTTGGTCTCGGACGGCTCGCTTCTCGCCCACCGCCGCCTGGCCGACCACGAGATGCCGGCCAAGATGGGTATGCGGGTAATGGCGGTGCGTCGGGAGCGCGAGTGGATCACCGATGTGGGAGGCGACACGGTTCTCGTTCCCGATGACGTGCTGTTTCTGCGGGGTTCGCCCGACGGCATCGACGAGTTGCGCAGCCTGGCCGGATCTCCGGACTGGATGCCGCCGGAGGAGCCCGACGGTCCGATCGCCACCGACCTCGACCGTGCGGTGGACGTGCTGGTTGAGATGAAGGACCTCTCGGAGGTGGCTGTCGGCTTGGCCTACTCGTCGCTGGTGCTGCGGGACGAGAGCCTTGCCGCTGAGGTGCGTCACCTCGAGGACCGCCTTGACGAGATGAAGGACCGTCTGGAGGAGTGGGTGCTGCGCGCCGCCAGGGAACACGGGGACCACTCAGGTTTGCGGGGGTTGCTGCACCTGTCGCAGGCGGCGGAGGATCTGGGCGACCAGGCTCAGCAGATGGTGTGGATCATCGAGCGCCAGGAGCAGATCCACCCGATATTGGCCGTCGCTCTCGGCGACAGCGACGAAGTGGTGGCGCACATACCGGTGGCGGAGGGCTGCGCGGTCGACGGCAGGACGCTGGCCGACCTGAGGCTGAACATCGAGCCCGGCTTCACCGTGCTGGCGATCCGCCGTGGGGGCCAGTACCGCTACCGGCCGCGCGGCGAGGTACAGCTTGCGCCCGGAGATGCTCTAATCGCTAGCGGCCCAGACGAGGGGCGAGATCGGCTGGCCGAGATGTGTGGCTGGCGGCTCATCAACAGAGACGACGACACCGCGATGGTCTTCGAGCCGTTGGATGAGAGTCTGCCGACTGCCTAGTGGCCCGGCGAGGACGCAGACCGGTGCAGCGCGCTGCAACGCGCTGCGGCGCTAGCTTCACCGGCCATGGTGACTCCCGCCAGCCGGCTCTGCATGCTCACCGTTCACGCCCATCCCGATGACGAGGCTTCCAAGGGCGCGCCCACGGTGGCCCGCTACCACGCCGAGGGCGTGCGCACCGTGCTGGTGTGCTGTACGGGAGGAGAGGAGGGCGAGATCCTCAACCCTGCGCTGGACAAGCCCTCGATGGCCGACAAGCTGGCCGAGATTCGCGCCGAGGAACTGGCTCGGGCCGCGTCAGTGATCGGCTACGACGAGGTGGTGATGCTCGGGTATCGCGACTCGGGTATGGAAGGGTCGGAGGCCAACGCCCACCCCGACTGCTTCGCCAATGCCGACCTGGAGGAAGCCGTAAGCCGCCTCGTCTCCGTGATCCGCCAGCACCGGCCCCAGGTGATCGTGACCTATCCCGAGGATCAGGGCGGCTACATGCACCCGGACCACATGCGGGTTCACGACATCTCCGTTCCCGCCTTCGAGCGCGCCGACAACCCCCAGTATCGCCCCGACTTGGGCGAGCCTTGGTCGCCGGCCAAGCTCTACTACACGCTCTGGTCCCGCAAGCGCATCGAGGAGCGACATCAGGCGTTCAAGGATCTTGGCTTGAAGTCGCCGTACAGCAAGTGGTGGTTCAAGCGCCCTTCCACCGACGACCTGATCACCACTCAGGTTCCCGTGGACGGGTTCATCGATGCGCGCATCGAGGGACTGCTGGCCCACGCGACCCAGATCGATCCCGAGTCGACCTTCTGGTTCGGATTGCCCCCGGAGGTCGAGCGTTCCATTCACCCTTACGACGACTACGTGCTGGCTCGCGGCCCCCGCCCCGCGGCGCTGCCCGAGCGTGATCTGTTCGAGGGCCTGCGGCCCGGCGCGGCCAGCGAGTAGGCCTGACGTGGCGCCGGAGCCTCTCGGCGAGAGATGGCTGGAGGCCGTAGCGGTCGAACTGGAGGCTGTCGACACTGCCGGCTCAGCAGACGGCGTGGCTCAGGTCGTCGTGAGCGGCTCGCCGTCAGGAACCGCCCCCTTCCATGTCGTGGTGGCTGACGGTCGCCTTAGCGTGGCGGCCGGACGGCATCCTGAACCGGACATGGTGCTGTCATGGTCCTACCGGGACTTCGTGCAGGTTTGGCAGGGTGGGCTCTCGCTGGCAACGGCCTACATGTCGGGCCGGATGAAGCTCGAGGGGGACCAGGTCCTGCTGTTCGATGGATGGCGACCGCTCTTGCGCTCGTCCCAACTCCGGGTGGCTCTCGCCTCTCTGCGCTGAAGCCGGCGGGCATCGCTTCTGCCGGCTTCGTGCGGCGCCGATCGTCCGATCTGGCCGCCGGCCAGGAGCGTCCGCAAACTAGTGAGAGTCCGTCGTGTCGCAGCGGTGTCATTCCCGCTCTTGTTCGCTGCGCTCACGGGCCGCTCGGGCCGCGGCCTCGCTCCGCGCCTCCGCAGAATCGTCCACAGATCGCTCCCTATCCGCTCGGCCTCTAGGCAGTTCAGATCCGGTGCCGCGCTCTCCGCTGGGCGCTGCGCAGCGCGTGGTAGCCGACCATTACGGCTCCCGACTGCTGGAGCATTCGGGTCATCTCGGCGGACAGGGCGAGCGCGAGGTCGTCGACCCGGCCGGCTGCCGCCGGGTCGATGGCGTGGATCTCCGGCTCGTCGAGGGCCGGGCACAGCGATAGCTCGGTGACCCCCGGTTTCAAGCCGGTCAGTTGCTCGATCACATGACGGCGAGCGTCGCCCCGGACGAGCCGGAAGTGGTCCGGGAAGACGATGCCCTCGGCCGTCGCCAGCGATCGGAACGGAAATCCGGCGTTGGCCTCTGCGTCCGCACCCTCGAGCCGCAAGGGCAGGTCGAAGGCGACGGCCAGATCCAGCAGTACGTCGAAGAACTCCGGACGCTGTTGCAGGGCAGCGAGGTGGGTCGTGAGGTGGGTTACGTCGAATCCCCACAGCACGGCTCGCTCGACCTGGGCGCGGCACTCCCGGCGAACCTCGTCGAGGTCCGCGTGGTCCCACAGGTCCTGCACCGTGCGGGGGAAGCCGCCGTCTCCGTCGAGCAGGCTCGGAGCGTTGGTGATAGGACCCCACCGGAAGCAGTCGAGCTCGGAATTGAGCGTGAGGTGGACGCCCAGGTCCTCGCCTCGGTACAGCTCGGAAGCATGGCGGGCCCACGCTCCGGGCATCACTATCGTGCCGGTCGTGGCCGCGCCGTCGCGCAGCGCCTGATAACCCCCGGCCGTGGAGGAGTGGGTGGTGCCGATCCGGTCCGCGCTCACGATCACGAGCTTCGCGTCGGGAGGGTGACCTAGTCGCTCTACCAGCGATTCCACAGCCTTGACGGTACCTGACGCTGGCGCTGGGCCGGTTCGACTCCTGGCCCCACGACCGGTCCGGGTCAGCCCAACGGGACGTCGGGGCCGCCACAGGCACGCCACAAACCGCGGCCGGAGGCAACAGCCTCTGCTTCGGCCTGATCGAGGACAGCGGCGTAGTGGTCGTTGGGCGGGTACGTCAGCACCGCGGCGTAGCCGGCCGCGACAACCTCCAGGTTGACGAAGAGGCCGTCATGGGACCGCACGACATACCCCAGCAGCCGGTCGTAGATGTCACGGGCCTCTGCATCGCGCAACAGTGTGATCTCTGTCCCGGCGGGAAGCACGGCTGCAAGGAATCGCGACGCCTCTGTGCCGAAGCACTGCACCGGCCGGGTGGGCGCGACCGACTCGGGAGCATCGAGACCGATGAGGCGAACGGCTTCGGAACGGTCCCCGATCCTCGCGATGATCGTGTCTCCGTCGACGACGCGCTCGACGACCGCGTTGGGAACCCAGCCACCCTCTCCGTTGGAGGAGCCCACGACAGCGCCGGGAGTCCGGACTGCGGGAGGGTCTCGCCCGCCCACTCCGGGGAGGACAGGAGTCTCACCATCGGAGTCGGGTGACTGGGCCGCTCGGGAGTCCGGAGTGCCTGCCGAGGGGTCAGCGGGGCTTCGAGCGTAGGTTCCGCAGCTGCCCGCGAGCACCAACAGTGCGACGGGTGCAAGCACCCGGAGTATTCGACGCAACATCGCGTCTGCCTCCCTTCACGGGGTAGATCCACAGGATGGACATGGCTGCCATCAGAGGCCCCGCAGCCGGCGGAGGACCAGGGGCGATTGGGCGGCTCCCGCGGTGATCAGGCCGCGGCAGGCAGGTTGGGGCTGGGAACGGTAGCGGTCTGGGCTTGGGCGCGTGCTTCCCGCAGCGCCTGGCGGGCCCGGGCCACCCCGCGCCGGCCGATCTCGCATGTGGCGGGGTCGAGCTGCCAACTGCTTCCCGAGCCAGCCCTCGCGTTGGCTCTTTCCTCGGGAACGATGTCGATTAGAACCAGTTGATCGGTCATGTGAACATGATGGCGAGGGGGTGTGACATCCTTTCGGGCGTGACTGCGACCCCCACCCAAAGACACGGCATCACCGTGCCCTTCGCCGGCCCTCTGCACTCGCAACGGGAGCGTTTCGAAGAACTCGTCGACCTGGGCTACACCGATGTCTGGTCGGCGGAGGCCGATGGCTTCGACGGCCTTACCACCCTCGCTCTCGCGTCCGCATGGGCGCCGTCCCTGCGCCTTGGAACCGCGATCCTGCCCGTCTACACCCGCGGCCCCGCTCTGCTCGCCCAATCGGCGGCGTCGCTGGCCTCGGCCGCGCCGGGCCGTTTCGTCCTCGGTATCGGCTCGTCGTCGAACGTGATCGTCGGCCGATGGAACGCAGCGTCCTTCGACCGCCCCTACCACCGTGTCCGCGACACGATCCGGTTCCTTCGAGCGGCCCTGAGCGGCGAGAAGGTCACCGAGGACTACGACACCTTCTCGGTGCGTGGCTTCAGGCTCGGCGTGAGGGTCGATGAGCCTGTCCCCATCTTCGTGGCTGCCCTGCGAGAACGGATGCTGAGGCTGGCGGCACGCGAAGGCGACGGGGCCATCATCAACTGGCTGTCGGCGCAGGATGCAGCCCGGGTATGCGGCCTCGTGAGATCCGAGAGCCCGTCAGCCGAGGTCGTGGCCCGCATCTTCGTGTTGCCCACTCCGGATCGTGAGGCTGCACTGGCCACGGGCCGGTTCATCCTGGCCGCGTACCTCAATGTGCCGGTCTACCGGGCGTTCCACACCTGGCTCGGCCGCACGGACGCGCTCGGTGAGCATTGGGCCCAGTGGGAGGCGGGCGACCGGCGCGGCTCCCTCGAGAAGATCCCCGAGCACGTGATCGATGAACTGCTGGTGCACGGTTCACCGGAAGAGTGCCGCCGGCACATCCAGCGCTTCGTCGACAACGGCGTGACCTGCCCCGCGCCCATGGTGCTGCCGGTTGACGGGGTGGACGCGTTCGAAGTGGTCAGAGCATTGGCTCCCGCCGCGGGCTAGGAGCCCGAAGTCCCCAACAGTCCCCGCTGCATGCGCCGCATCCCGCGCAGCCAGCGCTGCCGGTCACCGGCCCGGCGCTGCTCGTAGGTCGCCACTTCGGGGTGGGGAAGTATCAGGAAGCGGTCCTGTTGCAGGGCCTCCAGGGTCTTGACCGCCACCTCCTCGGGCTCCATCAGACCCAGGGCCTCCACCTGGGCCACCCCGAGCATCCAGTCCGACTCGGTCATCGGGGTGCGCACTCCCTGGGGGCATAGGCACGACACCCTCACGCCGTCATCGCCGTGCGTGATCGCGATCCATTCGGCCAGCGCCACGGCCGCGTGCTTGGTGACCGCGTACGACGCGGTGCCCAGCCCGGTCAGGAGCCCCGCAGCCGAGGCGGTCACGAGCAGGTGACCCGAGCCTCGCTCCACCCATCTCGGCACGAGATGGCGGCCGGCGATCACGTGGGCCATCAGGTTCACATCCCACACGTGGTTCCACTCCTCGTTGGGACGCTCGACTCCGCCCATGCGGGAGATACCGGCGTTGCCGCACCACAGCTCGATGGGGCCGAGGCTCTCCTCGACCCGTTCGATCAGGGCGATCACCGCAGCCTCGTCGGTCACGTCGATCTCGGCGCCGAACCCGATCGGGTTGCCGGCAGCAACCTCGGCTGCGATCTCGGTGGCCACAGCTTCGGCGCCGGTCCCGTCGATGTCGGCCACCACCGCCACGGCACCGGCATCGAGCGCCAGCGCCCGAGCCAGCGAACGCCCGATACCGCTGGCGGCACCCGTGACGACCGCTACGGCCCCTTCGAGTTCCATGTCGGTGATCCTAATGACGCCCCCGCACGCCGGTCTCAGCGCAGGAGGCGGCGGGCGACAGCACCGAGGGCCGCACCGATGCCTATCCCTGCGGCCACATCGCTGGCGTGATGGATCCGCACGTGCATTCGGCTCAGGGCCACGACGAATGCCAGTGCGTAGTAGGCGGGTGCCCACGGGCTGCGGCGTGCCAGCAGCGCCGCCGCGACCATCGCCGCGCTGGCGTGGCCGCTGGGGAAGCTGCTGGTGAGCGGTTGGCGCAGGGTGTGGGGCCGATGCCCGGCGAAGGCCGGGCGCCTTCGTCCGAAGATCGTCTTGACGACGCCGTTGACCAGCACCGCCTCTGCGAGGAGGGCAACGCTCAACTCGGTCGCGGGGCGAGGGTCTCGCCGCGCTGCGGCCTGCGCCGCCCCGAGTGCGTGCCACAGCCGCGAGTGGTTGGCGGCCTCCGATGCCGAGTACATGATCCGATCCAGCGCGGGCTTGCCCCTGAGGGCGCGCTCCCACCATGCATCGACCGCGGCGTCCATGCCCTCGACGGGTGTTGCAGCATCGCTCACTAAGACTCGTCCGGGATGGTCGTGGAAGGAGAGACACCGCTCTGCGGCGCACCGGTCTCGCCGACAGTGTCGCCGGGCTGCTGGCCGGAGTCCGGGTCGGCGAGATCTGTTCCGGTCTCGCCCTGTTCCCAGCCGGCCTCCTCACCGCCCTGGTCCTCGCTTCCCTCGGGCGGCATGATCGGGGTGGTCGTGGTGGTGGTCGTGGTGACGGAGGGCGTTCCGTCGCACTTAAGGCCCTCCGGTCGGTACTGGGCCCATACCGTGTCGGTCTCGGTGCGCCCGTCCTCGAGGTAGGTGCGGGTGCGCTCTGTGGTCACCCGGGTGCAGGTAGTCCCCACGGTCCGCGTCCATTGGTCGGTCTGCTCGGCCAGCACCCAAGGCGTGGAGTAGAGCCTCACCGTGATCGAGTCGTCACCGGTGGTGGGCCACAGCATCACGCCATGCGGGGTGTTGTTCTCCAGCACGAGATCAGGTGCCGGATACGACACCGTGGCCTCGCGCCCGTAGGGGTAGCGGCTCAGGTAGATCGTGTGGCTCTGGTAGTCGACGAAGTCGAGTCCCGCGAAGAAGGCTGCGTTGAACAGGGTGGTGGCGTACTGCGAGATGCCTCCCCCCACCGAGTCCACGAACACGCCGTCGAGGATCATGGCGGCTGGCACGAACCCCTTGTTCACCGTGCGCGGACCGACGAACCCATTGACTGAGAACCGCTGGCCCGGCTCGATGATCGCCCCTCGCGTCAACTCGGAAATGCGGGCGATGTTGATTATCCGGTCCTGGCCCGGCCTGAAGCGCGTGGTGAACTCGCCGACCACCTGGAAGATTCCCAGCGACTCGGCCCACTCCCGGCCCTGGGGATGCGGAGCTGGAGCGGCTGGCAGAATGATCACCGGCTGGTTGTCGATCATCCCCGCCAGTAGCACGTCGGTCGCTGCGGCGTCGCAGCACTTGAAGCCGGGCTCGCCCGCGGAGATGGTCACGGCACCGGCGTCGTCCAGGCCGATGGTCGCCGGCAGCCCATCGCCGCCGATTCCCACGAAGAGGCTGGTGAGAGTGTCCGCTATCCGCGGATCTAGAGCGAGGTGCGTGTCGTGCTGCTCGCCTTCGAGGATGATGAACTGCCGCAGGGCGAGCTCACCGATGGCGAACGTCTCGGTGGTGCCCTCAAGCTGGAGCAGTACCCCTCCTTCGGTGATCTCGTTGGCCTTGGTGGCAAGCGCGGAGGCCAGAGCGACTGCGATCGGGTCGGCAGGCTCCATGCCCCTTATGGGAACCTCGACAACAGCCCGGCCGCCCACGTTCTGGAGCACTGCCTCCTCTAGCCGTTCGGCCAACAGCTCCATGTCGGGGACGGGCACGTCGGTCTGGAGGACGGGCCGGAAGGCTCCATCGACGAACTCGATGCGGGGTGTCTCGGGGTCGGTGTAGGGGTCGACCGTGTCGGCAAGGGTTCCAAGGTCGGTGGTAACCGCCGGACTCACCTCGCGGCTGGCGAACAGATCGAACAGCCACGCGGCCGGTCGCACCACCGGAGGGGGCGGGTTGTCAGCCTCGGCGAGGGTCTTCTCGGTGTCCAGCGAGATCCCCAGCTCGGCTGCAGTGAACTCAGTCGCAGGAATGGTGATGCTCTGGTTCTGGAACTGCAACTCGATGAATTGCAACTCGACGGTGGTCTCGGCCACCTCCTGGACGACCGGTTCGAGCGCCGTGACCGCCTCCTCCGGCTCCAGGCCGCCGATGTCCACGCCCCGCACGACCGCACCCTCGCGGATCTCGGAGTCCTGCCCCGTCTCATACACCTGCCACCCGACGACCAGGACGGCGACAACCAACCCTGCTCCGACGATGGCCGGCCAGAGCCACCCGTGCCGAACCTCCCGCCGGAGCAGCCGTCTGAGCACGGCTTGAGGGTAGCCGCAGCCGGTGACAGCGCTTGCTCAGTGGTGCTGAGTCTTCGAGACGCTCGCCGTCTGCTAGACGCTCGCCGACCCTCTCAGAACAGCCGCAGTTCCGGTGACTCGATGCCCCGCAGTTCGTCGTAGTCCACCTCCACGCAGTCGATGGAGCGGTCGGCCGCGAGCACCTTGGCCTGGGGCTTGATGGTCCGGGCCACGAACACGCCGCGCACCGGCGCCAGGCTCGGGTCGGAGTTCAGGTAGTGCAGATACCGGGTCAGCTGCTCAACCCCGTCGATCTCGCCGTGGCGCTTCACCTCCACCGCCACTGCGTTGCCCGAGACGTCGCGGCACAGCAGATCCACGGGGCCGATGGCCGTCGGGAACTCCCGTCGCACCAGGGTGAAGCCGTCCTCGATGGCCGCCGGATTGACCGCGAGCAGTTCCTGCATCTGCGCCTCGACGCCGTCCTTCTGCAGACCGGGATCGGTGCCCATCTCGTGGGTGCTGTCGTGGAGGACCTCCTCGATCTTGATGACTAGAGAGTCGCTGCGGCCCGGAGCCGTCACCCGCCAGACTCCGGCCTCCTCGTCGATCACAAGCCGGTTGGGGGCATTCATCCAGTTGAGCGGCTTGTAGGCGCCTCCGTCAGCGTGGACGGCCACGCAGCCGTCGGCCTTCACCATGATGAGACGGACGGCCGAGGGCAGGTGAGCCTGTAGGCGACCGTCGTAGTCGACGGTGCAGCGGGCGATCACGAGCCGCACCGCGGCCAAGTTAGCGCGCCGGCCCTCCGAGAAGATCCGGTGGCATACTCACCCGATGGATCTTGCCGGCCGGACGGCCCTGGTGACCGGGGGAGCCAAGCGGGTCGGCCGGGGTATCACCCTGACCCTGGCCCGGGCCGGCGCCAACGTGGTGATCAACTACAACACGTCGGCCGGCGAGGCTCGCCGCACCGCAGCCGACGTCGAGGCGCTGGGCGTGCAGGCCCTGCCGGTGGCGGCCGATGTCACCGACGACGGCCAGGTCCAGGCCATGGTGGAGGCGGCAACGGAGCGTTTCGGCACCATCGACGTGCTGGTCAACAATGCCTCCACCTTCGCCTTCGGGGCCTTCCCGACCGATGACCTGACGGTGTGGCACCGGTCGATCGACACTCTCGTCCACGGTCCCTTCTACTGCGCCAACCGGGTGGCTCCGGTCATGCTGGCCAACGGAGGTGGTGTGATCGTCAGCATCGGCGATCTGAGCGCGTTCGAGCCCTGGCCGGGCTTCGCCGGCCACGCGGTCGGCAAGGGAGCGATCCTCTCCCTGACCCGCCAGCTGGCTCTGGAGTTGGCGCCCACCGTCAGGGTCAACGCTGTGGTCCCGGGCCCGGCTCTGCGCCCCGCCGACTACGACGACGCCACCTACCAGCGAGTGGCCGACGAGACTCTCGCGGGACGCTGGGGAACTCCTGCCGAGATGGGCCAGGCGGTCCAGTTCCTCATCGAGGCGGACTACATAACGGGCGAGGTCCTCACCGTGGACGGCGGCCAGCGCTACGGGCACCGCAAGCACGCCCACGGCTGATCCGGCCGCGGTTGCCTGAACCAGAGCGAACCAGCATGGTCGCCGCCGGGGTCCACATCGTGCCGCTGATGCCGTCCGGCGACGTCATCGCGCTGGCCGTGGAAGCAGAGCGGCTCGGATACGACTACTGCCTGGTGGCCGACGAGGGGTTCCATCCCGATGTCTACGCCTGCCTGGGAGCAATTGCCCGGGCCACCGACCGGATAGTCCTCGGTGTGCTGACCAACGCGTACACGCGGCATCCGGCGGTGACCGCGGCCGCGGCCGCCACCGTCAATGAACTGTCCGGGGGTCGGCTGGTGGTCACCCTGCTGGCCGGAGGATCGATGGTGCTCAGCCCGATGGGAATCGAGCGATCCCGCCCCGCCCGGGTGGTGGCCGACTGCGTGCAAGTGCTGAAGCGGCTGTGGTCGGGCCGGGAGGTGAGCTGGAGTGGCCAGACCTGCTCCCTCGATCGGGCCCGGCTCGGCATGGGACCCCAGCCGATCCCCATCTGGATCGCCAGCCGGGGACCGCGCCTGCTGGAGCTGGCCGGACGTCAGGCCGACGGCGTCATCCTCACCGTCAAGCCCGATCTCGGCGCCGCTCTCAATCTCGTGGAGTCGGCCGCAGCGATGGCCGGTCGTCGCGAGCCTCAGCGCTTCTACCTGGGGCGGATCTGCTACACGCCGAAGCTGCTGGAAGGTCAGCGCCGAACGCTTTCGTTCGTGCTGATGGACTCGCCCCGCCGGGTGCTGGAGTCGCTGGGCCTCAGTGCCGACGAGATCGCGGTCGTGGAGCACGCCGCCGGAGCGAACCGTCCCGAGTTCGTCGACGAACTGGTGACCGGCGACCTGCTCCAGCGCTACCAGGTGTCCGGCACACCCACCGAGTGCCGGGCCGAGGTTGAGCAGTTGGCTGGCCGGCACGGCCTGGACGGCGTGCTGATCGACGCGCTGTCATCGGATCTCTCCGAGAACCTCGCCGTGCTGGAAGAGTCCCTGCCCCTCATCGGTGACGCCCAGAGGCCGAGCGGGTAGGCGGCAATGCGTGAGAGTCCTGGTGGGGTGCTCAGCGAGGCCGTGGCCCGAGCGGCCCGTGAGCGCAGCGAACAAGAGCGGGATACACCACGCTGCATCGTGTGGGGCCATCACCGCCGCGGCGGGGCTGCCGCCCGGCCCTAGCATCTGCTCCTATGGTCTCCAGGCACCTCGATCGCATCTTCGGCTCCGACGGGCGAACCGTGATCATCGCCTTGGACCACGGATTGATCGACGGCCCGTGCCCGGGCTTCGAACGGCCCGCTGAGACCATCTCGGCAGTGGTGGCCGGCGGGCCCGACGCGGTGTTGACCTCTTACGGAATCGCTGAGAACTTCGCGGCCGAGTTGGATCCGGTCGGGCTCATCCTGCGCAGCGACGGGTCGGTGAGCAACCTCGGATCGCCCAGCACCGGTTCCGTCGGGCAGTTCTTCGGAGTCGAGGACGCGCTCCGGGTAGGAGCCGACGCCCTGGCTGTGACCGCCCTGCCCGGTTCGGCTTCCGAGGCGGACACGCTGCGCAATCTGGCCCACACCATCGGTGAGGCTCACCGATCGGACCTGCCGGTCATGGCCGAGATGGTGCCCGGCGGGTTCGACTCTCCGCCTGAGATGCGGGGACCCGATGCTGTGGCCTTCGCGGCCCGCCTGGGAGCCGAGCTGGGAGCCGACTTGATCAAGGCGCCCTACTGCGAGGACTACGCCCTGGTCACTTCATCCGCGTTCGTTCCCGTGGTGATCCTGGGGGGATCCAAGGGATCCGAGGCCGCCACCCTGGCCAACATCCGGGCCGCCCTCGACGCGGGTGCGGCCGGTGTTGCCATGGGCCGCAACGTCTTCCAGAGCGCGAACCCCACGGCCATGACCCGGGCCGTGGTCGCAGTCGTGCATGCCGACGCCAGCGTTGAGGACGCCCTAGCCATCCTGGAAGGATGACCCGGTGAGTAGAACCGGGGTCGATCAAGCCGGCGGCGACAGTGTCGTGCTGGGGCTGGATGCGGGCACAACGTCGGCCAAGGCGGTGGTTGTCGACGGGGCGGGTGAGATCGTGGCGACGGCTGGGTCGAGTCCCATCGCCGTCCGCTCGACCCCCGACGGTGGTAGCGAGCAGGATCCATCCGAGATCTGGCAGGCCGTGACCGCTGCCGGTCGGCGGGCCGTTGACGGGCTCGGAGCCGGCATCCATGTGGCCGCGCTGGCGGTGGCCGCTCAGAGCGGTTCGGTGATTCCGGTGACAGTCGAGGGCAGCGCCGAGCGGGCCATCACCTGGATGGACACACGATTCCGGTCCGTGGCGGAGAACTGGTCCGGCGAGGTCGCGACGAGGATCCGGGCCGTCAGCGGCTGGATGCCCACGTGCGGCGTAGGCCTGTCGACCATCGTCGGGCAGCGTGCTCAGGCTTCGACCGGATACGCCGAAGCAGATTCGGCCCCCGTGTCACGGTGGGCTTCGGTGGACGACTATCTCGTGTCCCGCCTGACCGGGCGGTGGGCCACCAACCCGTCCAACGCGGCCGGCATGCAGCTGATGGACGTCTCGACCCGGACATGGAGCGACGAGTTGTGCGGCCTGGCCGGGATCGACCCATCGATGCTGTCACCGATCCGGGAGTCGGGCACCGCCGCGGGTGAACTGACCGGCGAGGCTGCGGCTGCATTGGGGTTGGATGCGGGCACCCCGGTGGTGACGGGCGGCCACGACCAGGCTTGCGCCGCGCTGGGGCTCGGCGTCGTCGACCCCGGCGACCTGTTCCTTTCAGCCGGTACGGCATGGGTACTGACTGCGGCAACCGACCGGGCCGAGGTCGACGCCCTCCCACCCTCGCTGAACCTCAGTCCCCACGTGCTGGATGGGGTCTGGACTGCGTCCGAGAACCTGGGCGGGCTTGGTGCGATGCTGGCCGGCACTCCGCCGGACAGGATCCGGGACTCCTTCGAGGCGTGCGGCGTGAAGGTCCGCGAGGCCCTCGAGGGGGCGGGTAAGTTGGCGGCCGCTGGTGGAGAGTTGATCATGGTGGGGGGCGGGACCCGGTTCGAGGAGCTGGCCGAGGTGATTGCCGAGCTCATTGGCCGGCCGGTGGTGGCACGACCCGAAGCCACCTGGCCGGCGGTTGGTGCGGCCCGGCTGGCCGCCGCAGCCCTAGGGTGGGCTCCCGGGGGAGAAGCAACGTGACCAGACCTGTCGTCACCATTGCCATTGGCCGGTCCCACTACCGGCGAATGTTCAGCGATGGCGCCCTCGCCGACCTGGCCGACGCGGCTCACATCGTGCACCACTCCAGCGACGAGCCCGCCTCCAAGCAGGACCTGCTGGACGTCCTTGCCGAAGCCGATGCCTGCATCACCAGCTGGGGAGTGGCCCCCCTGGACGCCGAGGTGGTGGCGGCTGCGCCCCGCCTGGGGCATATGGCCCACATGGGCGGCAGCGTGAAGCGATTCGTGTCCGACGCGGTGTGGGAGCGCGGCATCCGGGTCACCAGCGCCGCGATCACCCTGGCGCGGGATGTAGCCGAGACCACCCTCGGCCTGATGATCGTGGGTCGCAAGCGCATCTGGCCCTTGGGAAACCATGTGCGCGACGGCGGATGGCGGGACCGTCCGGTGTGGGACCGGTGGGACGCCCGGGAACTCAACCGCTCGACGGTGGGCCTGATCGGCGCCGGCAATGTCGGCCGCCACGTGGTCGAACTGCTTGCCCCCTTCTCGGCGACCATCCTGGTCGCCGACCCGTATCTGAGCGACGAGGAGGCGGCCGGACTCGGAGTTGAGAGGGTTGAGCTGGCAGAGCTCATGGATCGCAGCGATGTCGTGTCGATCCATGCCCCGGACACTGACCAGACCCGGCACATGATCGGTACCGAGTTGTTGAGCCGCTTGCGCGACGGCACCGTGCTGATCAACACGGCCCGGGGCAGCATTATCGACGAGGAGGCCCTCATTGACGAGCTGGCCACCGGACGGATCTTTGCCTTCCTCGACGTGACCGACCCCGAGCCTCCAGCATCCGACAGCCCGCTGCGCCGCCTCGAGAATGTGGTGGTCACCCCCCATATCGCAGGCTGCATCGAAAACTGCCACCGCATGGGGGAGATGGCCGTCGAGGAGGTCCGCCGCTTCCTGGCCGGTGAGCCCGCCGTCCATGAGGTCCGGCCCGACATGCTCGACCGGATCGCCTAGATCCGTTCTTGACGTAGTTGTACCGCTGTAGGGCGTTCAACTACGTCAAGAACGGTTGGGGCCGGGATGTGCGACGCCCACTGTTCCGGTAGGGGCGGCCCGGACCCGCCGTCAGCTGAGGATGAGGCCGCCGTCAGCTGAGGATGAGGCCGCCGTCAGCTGAGGATGAGGCCGCCGTCAGCTGCCTCGATGGCTTGGCCGGTCAGGTAGCGGGCGTCGTCGCTGGCCAGGAAGGCGACGACCCCGGCGATCTCCTCCGGGCGGGCCAGCCGCTTGACCGCGGTGTCGTTGGCCCGCATGTCCAGCCACTCCTCGGCGGTCATGTCCAGCGTGGCCCCGATCTCGGCCGCCACCTTGCGCACCATGTCGGTGAGGGTGTTGCCGGCGCACACCGCATTGACGGTGATGCCGTGAGGCCCCAGTTCCATGGCGGCCGAGCGGGTGATGCCGACCACGCCGCTCTTGGTGCCCGAGTACTCCGCCGAGAGGGGCCAGCTCGTCTTGGCGGCCATGGACGCGATGTTGATGATCGAGCCCCGCCCCTGAGCGGTCATGACCGGCGCGGCCAGGCTGTTGGAGACGAGGACCCCGGTCAGGTTGACGGCAACGATGTCCTCCCAGCGGTCGAGAGGGATCTCCCGCAGCGGTCCCCCCACATAGATCCCCGCGCAGGCGACCAGCACGTCGATGCGGCTCCACGCCTCCATCACCCGGTCGAAGGCGGCCTGCTGGTCCTCGCTGGACCGCACGTCGCACCTCAGGGCCATCGATTCGACCCCCTCGGACCGAACGGCGTCGGCCGTGGCGTCGTTGTCGGCCTCGTTGATGTCGAGGCAGGCGACGTTGGCTCCCTCAGCCGCGAAGCGGCGAGCGGTGGCCGCCCCGATACCGGTAGCAGAGCCGGTGATGACCACAACCTGCCCGGTGAACCGCCTCATCGTGCGACCCTACCAGTACGGCAAATGACGGCTGACCGCGCCCGTCAGGCCGTCGCCAACGCGGCGAGCACCGGGCCGGCCAGTTCGGGGCGGCAGACCACCAAGTCAGGCAGGTAGACGTCGGGCTGGTTGTAGCGAAGTCGGGAACCGTCGAGCCGGCTGACGAAGCAGCCCGCGGCCTTCGACACCGCTGAAGGGGCACACGAGTCCCATTCGTACTGGCCGCCGGCATGGACGTAGACATCGGCAGTACCCCGAACCACGGCCATCGACTTGGCGCCGGCCGATCCCAGAGGCACGATGTCGGCGCCGAGCGCGCCGGCCACTGCATCGGCCTGCTCCGGGGGTCTTGAACGCGACACCACCAGCCGGGGCGGTCCGGCTCGTTCGGGGGGCAGCCGGGGAGGATCGGCTGTCGAGAGAGTCAGGCCCAGCGCCGGCAGGGCCACGGCTCCCGCCGCCGGGCGCTCGTCGATGACCAGCGCCACATGCACCGCCCAGTCGGTACGCGATGGCTCGGAGTACTCCCGGGTCCCGTCAAGCGGGTCGATCACCCACACGCGTTCGGCGTCGAGCCGGGCTGCATCGTCGGCGCCCTCCTCCGACAGCACCGCGTCGGTGGGGCGTGCCGCGGCAAGCTCGCGCACCAGCAACTCGTGAGCCTGGCGGTCGCCCTCGGCTCTCAGCACGGCCGCGGGTGCTCCGTCGGAGACCAGCCGTTGTTGCAACTCGACCAGCAGGTCTCCTGCACGGCGGGCGAGGTCCGCCGCCAGGCGATGATCGTCGGCGGCGGGTGTCAGGCCAGCACCGCCGCGTCGAGAAGGTCCTGCTGCTCCTGGGAATGCACGGTGGGGCTGCCCCCCGCAGGGCTGCCCGACTCGGGTCGGCTCACCCTGCGGATGCGGTAGCTGTCGCCGTGGGCCTCATAGAGCCTTCCCTTGATCCCGTTCCAGGCGCCCATGTTCTCGGGCTCCTCCTGGAGCCAGACGATCTCGGTGGCGTTGGGGTATCTTCGAAGCTCGTAGTCGACCGCCCCGTACGGCCACGGGAAGAGTTGTTCGACGCGGCACACGGCCAGCGGGGCCTCGTGCTCGTCGCGCAGTTCCATCGCCGGGTAGGCCACCTTGCCGCTGCAGAAGACCACTCTGGTAACGGCCTCGGCGTCGATGGTCCCCGCCTCCGCGGCGGGGTCGCCGAGCACTTCCTCGAAGGTGCCCGACGACAGGTCGGCCACCTTCGAGCGGGCGGGCTTGGCCCGCAGCAGCGACTTGGGGGTGAACAAGATCATCGGTTTGCGGACGCGGTGGATCATCTGGCGCCTCAGCAGGTGGAAGTACTGTCCCGCCGTGGTGGGCTGGCACACATGCATGTTGTCCTCCGCAGCCAGCGTGAGGAACCGCTCGATGCGGGCCGATGAGTGCTCCGGGCCCTGGCCCTCCATGCCGTGGGGCAGCAGCAGCACGATGCCGCAGTGCTGGTCCCACTTGTCCTCGGCGGCCACGATGAACTGGTCGATGATGATCTGGGCCCCGTTGGCGAAGTCGCCGAACTGGGCCTCCCACATCACCAGGGCCTCCGGCTTGGCCACCGCGTAGCCGTACTCGAAGCCCAGAGCGGCGTATTCCGACAGCAGGGAGTCGTAGATCCACAGGTCGGCTTCGCGCGCGCACAGGGTCGACAGGGGCACGTACTCGTCGCCGGTCACGTAGTCCACCAGGGTGGAGTGCCGGTGCGAGAAGGTCCCCCGGCGACTGTCCTGACCGCTGAGCCGAACCGGAGTGCCCTCCATGAGCAGCGATCCGAAGGCCATCGCCTCGCCCACGCCCCAGTCGAACTCCCCGCTGCGGAACATCTTGTTGCGCTGCTCGAACTGCCGGGCCAGCTTGGGGTGAACGGTGAAGCCCTCGGGCACGGTGTTGAGAGCCTCGTAGGTCCGTTCAACGGTGACGGAGTCGATGGCGGTGCGGACGTGGGGCATCACGCCCATCGGCTCGGGCGGGCGCCGGGCCCGGATGTTGTGGCCGGGCGCTTCGTCTCGGGTCTCGTCCAGGGCAGCCTGGAGCTGGTCGCGGTACTCGGCCAGGGACGCGTCGGCCTCCTCGGCGCTGATGTCACCCCGCTTCAGCAGCGACTCCTGGTACTGGGTGCGCACCGAGGGCTTGGCGTTGATGCGGCGGTACATCTCCGGGAGCGTGTAGCTGGGGTCGTCGCCCTCGTTGTGCCCGTGGCGCCGGTAGCAGATCATGTCGATCACGGCGTCCTTGTTGAACCGCTGGCGGTAGGCGAAGGCCAGGCGGGCGACCCGCACGCAGGCCTCGGGGTCGTCGCCGTTCACATGGAAGATCGGCGCGCCGACCATCTTGGCCACGTCGGTGGAGTACTGGGTGGAGCGGGCCGCGTCCGGCGTGGTCGTGAATCCGAGCTGGTTGTTGATCACCAGGTGGATGGTCCCGCCGACGCGGTATCCCCTGATGAGGCTCAGGTTGAAGGTCTCGGCCACCACGCCCTGGCCCGCGAAGGCGGCGTCCCCGTGGACCAGCAGCGGCATGACCGGGTAGGGGCCGTAGCTGCCTTCGGCCGGGATGTTGTCCATGCGGGCCCGAGCCATGCCGACCACCACCGGGTCGACCGCCTCCAGGTGGGAGGGGTTGGCGGCCAGCTCCAGCAGCAGGTGCTTGCCCGATGGGCTCTCGTAGGCGCCGATCTGGCCGAGGTGGTACTTCACGTCGCCGCTGCCCTGGATCTGGTCCTCGGTTATGGCTCCCTCGAACTGTTTGAAGAGCTCGTGGTAGGTCTTGCCCACCAGGTTGACGAGCACGTTCAGCCGCCCCCGGTGGGCCATGCCCATCACCACTTCCGCCAGGGGCGCGTCGGCCGCGCACGTCAGCAGGGCGTCCAGCAGCGGGATGGTGGACTCGGCGCCCTCCAGGCCGAAGCGCTTCTGGCCGACGTACTTTGTGCCCAGGAAGCTGCTGAGGGCCTCGGCCGCGTTGAGCTGGCTGAGGATGCGGCGCTGGTCCTCACCCTTGAGCGTGGTGTCTGATCCTTCGATCTGCTCCTGGATCCACCGTTTCTCCTCGGGCTCCTGGATGTGCATGTACTCCACGCCGACGGTGCGGCAGTAGGCGTCGCGCAGCACGCCCAGCAGGTCGCCGAGCTTCATCCGGCGGTCCGGGCCCAGGGTGGCGTAGATGCCGGTCGCGCTGCCGGTCAGGAACTCGCGGTCCAGGTCCCAGATGGTCAGCCCGTAGGTGGCCGGATCGAGCTCGGAGTGCATTACGGGCGCCTCGTCGCGCAGCGGGTTGAGGTCGGCGATCAGATGACCCCGCACCCTGTACTGGTTGATGAGCTGGTTGACCTTGGCCTGCTTCTCGAGCATGGCCGTCTCGCGGTCCACCGGGTTGAAGTCGCGCCGCCACTTCACCGCCTCGTACGGGATGTGCAGCGACCGGAAGGCCTGGCCGTAGAAGTCGTCGGTGCCCAGCAGCAGGTCGTGCACCCGCTGCAGGAACAGTCCCGACTCTGCACCCTGGATGACCCGATGGTCGTACGTGCTGCTGATCGTCACCAGCTTGCTCACACCCAGGTCTGCCAGCAGGGACGGGTCGGCGGCCTCGTACTCGGTCGGGAAGGCAAGAGCCCCGACGCCTACGATCGTTCCTTGCCCGGTCATCAGCCTGGGAACCGACTGCTGGGTGCCGATGGTGCCGGGGTTGGTGATGGTCACGGTCACGCCCCGCATGTCGTCGGCACTGAGCCTGTTCTCGCGGATCTTGGCGATCTGCTCGTCGTAACGCTCCACGAACGTGGCGAAGTTGAGGGTGTCGGCGTCCCGGATGCACGGCACCATCAGCGACCGCGTGCCGTCGTCTCGGGCGATGTCGACCGCGATCCCGAGACCGATGTGTTCGGGCCGCACGATCCTCGGCTTGCCTGCCGCGTCGGTGGCGTAGATGTTGTTCATGGCCGGGACTGTGTCGGTGATGGCTCGCACCACCGCGTAGCCGATCAGGTGCGTGAACGAGACCTTTCGAACCATCTTGCGGCTGAGGTGGCCGTTGATGATCTTGCGGTTGACCTCCAGGAGCTTGGCGGGGACATCGCGGAAGCTCGTGGCGGTGGGCACGGCCAGGCTGGCCTCCATGTTGGCGACGATGCGGGCTCCCACGCCTCTGATCGGCTCCCCGATGGGCGTGTCCGCCGCCGGTTCCTTCTTCGCCTCCTTGGGTGCGGGCGGCGGCTCGCCTGCGAGCGGCACCGACATGCCGGCGGGGTCGACCTCAGGCTCCGTCACATCGGTGGCAGTGGTGTCGATGGTGGTGCGGGTGGCGGTCGATGCTTGTGGACGAGCCGACGTGATCGGAGTATCCGGCGTCTCTCCCTCGAACAGGGCGCGCCAGGCTTCGTCCACCGAGGCCGGATCGGCGGCCCACAGGTCGCGCATCTCATCGATGACCCAGGCGTTGGCGCCTAGGGAGTCGGTCGCTTCGGAGCGGATCCGGTCGTTCATGGCCACGATCCTACTTTCCTACTTTCTGGCCCGGATAGGGTCGGCTCGTGCGGGTCGTCACCTGGAACGTGAACTCCCTGAAGGCGCGCCTCGGCCGGGTGCAGCGCTGGATCGAGTCCTTCTCGCCGGATGTGGTGTGCCTGCAGGAGACCAAACTCGCCGACGACGCGTTTCCCGGGCTGGCCTTCCAGTCGCTCGGATACGACTGCTTCCACAACGGGGAGGGACGCTGGAACGGTGTAGCGGTGCTGAGCAGGGTGGGGCTCACCGACCCAGTGGCCGGATTCGGGGCCGGCATCGAGCCCGACTGTGACGCCCGCCTGGCCTGGGCCACCTGCGGGGGCGTGCGGGTGGCGTCGTGCTACGTGCCCAACGGTCGGGCCGTCGGCCATGACCACTACCACTACAAGCTCGACTGGATGCGCCGGCTGAGAGCCTCCCTCGACGCTCAGGCCGATCCCGGTCGGCCCGTCCTGGTGTGCGGCGACTTCAACATCGCTCCCGACGATAGGGACGTGTACGACCCGGCCGCCTTCACCGACACCACCCACACCAGCGCGCCGGAGCGGGAGAGGCTCGCGGGCCTGCTCGAATGGGGCCTGGTCGATGTGTTCCGCGACCACCATGATGACGGCGGGCTGTTCACGTGGTGGGACTACCGGGGAGGCGACTTCCACAAGCGCAAGGGAATGCGCATCGACCTCGTTCTGGCCTCCCGGCCGGTCGCCGACGCGGCCAGCTTTGCGCTCATTGACCGCAATGAGCGCAAAGGCCCCAAGGACGATCCTCCCAGCGACCACGCGCCCCTGTTCATCGACTTGGAGGCCGAGCGGATGGGCGGCAACTGGTGAGAACAGTTGAGGGGTGCCGAGCGAGGCCGTGGCCCGAGCGGCCCGTGAGCGCAGCGAACGGGAGCGGGAGTGGCGCCGGCGCCAAGCGACGGGCTGTCACCCGTTCGCGCTCGCACCTGGACGAGGGCACCCTGGCGAAACCATGCTGACGCCCCTCGACGAGCACGCCCTGCTTGTCTTCTGGACCCAGCTGCTGGTGCTGGTCGTGGCGGCCCGGGCCATGGGCTATGCGATGCGCCGGGTCGGGCTGCCCTCGGTGATCGGCCAGCTGGCGGCGGGGGTGGTCCTCGGGCCGTCGGTGTTCGGCGCGGTGTGGCCGAGCGGGTTCGAGTGGTTCATCCCCCACGAGGAGATCTCCTCGGGAGCCCTCTTCGCCGTCACCTGGCTCGGTGTGGCCCTCCTGCTGGTCACGGCCGGGTTCGAGACCGATCTGGCGCTGATACAGCGACTGGGGCGCGCCGCCGCTCTGGTGACGGGCTTCAGCCTGGTGGTGCCGCTGGCCGGAGGTCTGGTGACCGGCTTGCTGCTCCCGGACGACTTCGTGGGCGGTGGCGCCGACCGCACCGTGTTCGCCCTGTTCGTGGCGGCGGCGCTGTCGGTGTCGGCTCTGGCCGTGATCGCGCGGATCTTGTCGGAGCTTGGGCTCATGAGGCGCGACTTCGGCCAGATCACGGTGGCTGCCGGAATGGCCAACGACGTAGTCGGGTGGGTGATGCTCGCCGTCTTCGCGGGCTTCGCCACCGCGGGCGAGGTGTCCGTGGGGGGCACGCTGCGGACAGTGCTGGGGCTGGCGGCGTTCCTGCTGTTGGCGATGACGCTGGGCCAGCGCGCCATCGATGCCAGCCTGCGGCGAGTCCGGCGCGACGGCCCCAACCTGCACGGCGCGCTCGGCATCGCAGTGATCACGATGCTGGTGTTCGGCGTGGCCACCCAGGCGCTGGGCATCGAGGCTGTGCTCGGCGCTTTCGTGGCCGGGGTCGTGCTGAACCGGTCGCGTTTCCAGCAGCACGAAGTCGTGCATCACATCGAGTCGCTCACCAACGCCTTCCTCGCGCCGGTGTTCTTCGCCATGGCCGGCCTTCGAGTGGATCTCTCCCTGCTGGGTGAGGGCGATGCGCTGGCCTGGGCCGGGGCGGTGATGGTGGTGGCCATCGTGGCCAAGTTCGCGGGCGCCTTCGTGGGCGCGAGGCTGGCCGGACAGTCGCAGCGGGCCGCGGTGGCGCTGGGCGCCGGGCTCAACGCCAGGGGTGCCCTGGAGATCGTCATCGCCTCAGTAGGCCTGTCCCTGGGCGTGTTCAGCGAGACGGCCTACACCGTCATCGTGATCGTGCCCCTGGTGACGTCGGTGTTCGCCGCGGTGAGCTTGCGGCTGGCGGTGCGGGACTGGATGGGGTCCCCGGCAGAGCGCGAGCGCCTCGAGCGCGAGGAAGCCCTCAGCCGGAACCTGGTGGTTCGCTCGTCGCGGCTGCTCCTCGCATCGCGAGCCGAGCCGGCATCCATCGCGGCTGCGCAACTCATGCATTTCGCCTGGCCGGTGCAGGTGCCTGCCACTGTCATCTCAGTGGCTCCCGAGAGCCTCGGCGACGGCTCCTATCACTCCGACGGCGCAACCGCCCGCCAGTGGCCCGACATCACCATCATCCGCAGCGTGCTCGACGGCAGGGACATCGATCATCGCCAGGTGCGGGCCTCCAGTTCGGCCGGCGCAGTCGTCGCGGCGGCAATCGTGGCCGAGGCCCGCCTCGGTTACGGGGCGATCTGCGTCGGGGTGGCGGGCCGTCACGAGGGCCAGCTGTACTCGCCGTTGGTCGACGAGCTGCTGCTGCACTCGCCTCTTCCGGTGGTGATCGTCAGGCGGGCCGAGGGTCTGGAGACGCCGCTGCCGGGCGCCTTCACCCGTGCGATCGTGCCGGTCACCGGGACCCGGTCATCGAGGGCCGCTCAGGAAGTGGCTTTCGGGGTGAGCAGCCAGCTCGGAACCGAGGTCGTGCTCACCCATGTGGTGCAGAGGCACTGGACAGAACTCCGGATGCTGCCCGAGCGGCTGGCTCGCACCAGGCTGGCGGCTCGCATGCTCGGTGAGCCTCCCGTCGAACCGGCTCGCCCGGTGGTGGACGCGCTCATGGACGCCGCCCGGGCTCGAGGCGCAGAGGTGGGAGTCGAGGCCCGCGCCCTGGTCCAGGAGGGCGCGTCGCCGGCGTCGACTCTGGTTTCGGTGGCCGAGGAGCAGGAGGCCGACCTGGTGGTGTTGGGCGCGTCATTGCGCAATGTCGACGGCCGCCCCTTCCTGGGTCACACCGTGGAGACGGTTCTTGAGCGCTGTTCCGCCAATGTGGCGGTAGTGGCCATGCCCCGCGCCGGATCCGGCTAGAGGCGGCTGTCAGCTGTTTCGGCGGGACCGGAGTTCCTCGCGGGCCCGGGTGACGAACGCCAGCTGATCGACTGCGCTGGGGCCGGGACCGGCCGCCCCGGCGATCGCCTCGAGCCACGGGGACGGCTGCCTGTCCACGATCTCGCCTCCCAGCTTGCGCCGGTCGCACCACAGGACGTGGAGCTCCTGCGCGGCCCGGGTGACGGCCACATGCAGCAGGCGACGCTCCTCCGCACGGGCCTCGGCGGTGCGGGCGTGGGCGATGGGGACGAACCCCTCCTCCATCCCGACGAGATGGACGATGGGCCACTCCAGACCCTTCGCACCGTGGAAGGTCATCAGATCGACGCCGTCGGACGATGCCAGCAGGCGGTCGTCGGCTCGGAGAGCGGTGGTGAAGGAGTTGACGTTGGCGTCGGGGTCGAGAGACAGATGGTCCTCCGCGAAATCCAGAAAGGCCTCGACGTTGGCTCGGGCCGCGGGTGTGTCCAGGGCGGCAGGCCCGCCCGGGTCCTCGGCGAGACTTGGAGCGTCGCGAAGCCACTGGCGAGTGTCGGCCACGCAGGAGGCGAGCCGCGCGTCGCGGGACCAGGCCTCCTGCACGGCCGCGATCTCGGGCCGGCGGAGCAGACCGGCCTCGCTCGTGGCGGCCACCGGGATGTTCTGGCGGAGCAGCGCCCTGCGCAACGGCTCGAGCTGCGCGTTGGTCCGGGCCAGCACCGCCTGCCGGCGCCACCGCGAACCGGGCCGGTGCCGCTGGCGGACTAGCCGGGCCAGTACCGCGGCCTCGTCGGCTCCGTCACAGGCGGTGATCGCGGGGTCGTCACCCGATGGGCGTACCGCGGGCTGGGGCGATCGGCCCAGGATCCGGCCCGCGGCGTCCAGCACTTCGGGTGTGGAGCGGAAGTTGGTGCGCATGTGCAGTACCGCGCAGCCCCCGAACCGGTCCCCGACCGAGTTGATCAGGTCGGGATCGGCGCCGTTCCAGCCGTAGATGGCCTGGTCGGGGTCGCCCACCACCACCAGCGTCGAGTCCGGGCCCAGCCACGACCGCAGGAGCGAGAACTGAAGCGGGTTGATGTCCTGGAACTCGTCGACGAGCAGGTGCTGGTGGAGCCAGCGGTGAGCGGCCGCGTGCTTGGGCTCGGTCGCCATCAGCTCCACCGAGCGGGCCAGTACGTCGTCGAAGTCGAGCAGCTGGCGCTTGCGCTTGGCCGACTCGTAGTCGGCGTAGATCTGGGCGAAGCGGTCCCCGCGTCCGGCAGGAAGGCGGCGCCCGGCGGCTCGCGCCGCCTCAACATAAGCCTCCGGAGTCACCATCCGGGCCCGGCACCAGCCGATCTCGTTGGCGATGTCGGTGACTGCGGCCCGGTCGGCTCGAGGCCGCAGCTCGGCGACAAGCCTCGCCGTGCTGTCGAGGATCCGGGGCGGGCGCCTGGCGGAATCGACGGCATAGCGTCGGAGTTGGGCTAGAGCGATGCCGTGGAAGGTCCCGGCTCTCACCGCGTCATTGAGGCCGAGCCGTCGTAGGCGGGACCGCAGCTCGCGAGCAGCCCGGCGAGTGAAGGTCACCGCCAGGGTGCGCCGCGGATCTATGTGGCCTTCGCCCGCCTGCCAGGCGATACGCCGGGTGAGGACGCGTGTCTTGCCCGAGCCGGCTCCGGCGATGACGCACAGCGGGGATGCCTGTGTCGTCACCGCGTCGCACTGCTCGGGCGTCAGGCCCCCCAGCAGCGGGTGTTGGGACTCAGGCACGATCCGACCCTAGAGGCCGAGCGGACCGGTTTGAAGTTCGACACGGGTCTCGCACCATGCCGAGCGAAGCCGTGGTCCGAGCGGCCCGTGAGCGCAGCGACAGGAGCGGGCGACAACGGCCTCGCACCCCATACGGCGAGCACCGTCCGGCGCACAGCTGACCGGTACTGTCTGGCCGGTGTTCCTGATCGACGAAGTTCGCTTCGAGCAGCTGGTGGGCGAGGCCCTCGATGCGCTGCCCCCCGCGCTGGGGGAGATGATGGAGAACATCGTGGTGGTGGTGGAGGACGTCCATCCCGAAGAGGACCTTCTCGGCCTCTACGAGGGGGTGCCGTTGACCGAGCGGGAGGATTACGGTGGGCTGGCCATGCCTGACCGGGTGACGGTCTACCGGCTGCCGATCTGCGAGATGTGCGGCAGCGAGGATGAGCTGCGGGAGGAGGTCCTGGTCACCGTGGTGCACGAGGTGGCCCACCACTTCGGCATCGACGACGAGACCCTGCATCAGCTCGGCTGGGACTAGTCGGGGCGGCTGACGCCCGGATCGGAGTCGCTCGGACGGCTTGAGTTAATCGGTGTCCATGCCTCAGTCGAGGCGTGGAAACCGGCTTCGGGGACCGGCTTCGGCCCAGTCCATGTGGTTGCGGACGTATTCGTTGGCGGCGTCGCGCACCGGGTTGTAGTCCCACGAGTGCGGGCCGCCTGACTCGGTCGCAGCGTGAAGGACTCGCCGGGAGCGCTGCGAGTGCAGTACGCGGTCCCGGATTGCCGCGCTGTCCCAGCGCTGGGCGGTCTCGGCTGCGAGAGCGCCGGCCAGTGCTGTGTAGGCGGGGTCGTCGGCCAGGTTGTTGCGCTCCAGCGGATCAGCCTCCACGTCGTATAGCAGGGCCGGGTCGGTGTCGCAGTGGATGTACTTGTGACGACCCCGCCGGATCATGAACATCGGATGCGAGGTCATCTCGGCCATGTACTCGCCGGTGGTCTCGTCGACGGCGTCGCGGCCGCCGGCCGCGAGTTCCCACAGGCTGCGACCCGCGATCGGCCTGCCGAGCTCGGGCCAGGCCCCGCCTCCGGTGGCGGTGTCGAGCAGCGTGGGCAGGAGATCCAGCAGTGAGCAGACGTTGGCCACCGACCGGTTGGCCACGCCCGGCCCGGCCATGATCAGGGGCACCCGGACCGACCGCTCGAAGAACGAGAACTTGAAGAAGGAGCCCCGGTCGCCGAGCATGTCGCCGTGGTCGCTGGTCACGACGACCAGCGTGTTGTCGGCACGTCCGGTCTCTTCCAGCACCTGGACCAGCCGGCCGATCCACGAGTCGAAGTAGCTCGTGTTGGCGTAGTAGCCGTGGCGGGCGTTGCGGCACTGCTCAGTGCTGTAGCCGACCGTGTCGGCCTCGATGCCGCGGCGGATGCGCTGGGTGTGGGGGTCCATCTCACTCTCAGACATGGGCTCGGGCAGGTCGATGTCGTCGTGGTTGTAGAGGTTCCACCACTCGGGTCGGGCCACGTAAGGGTCGTGGGGGTGGATGAACGAGGCCACCAGGAAGAACGGCCGCTCGTCGGGGTCGCGGGCGAGGTCGTAGAGGCGGCGAGCCGCGGCAAACCCGACCTCCTCGTCGTAGTCGATCTGGTAGGTGGCCAGCGCATGGCCGGCCTCCGACAGGCTGTCCATATTGTGATACCACTTGCCGATGCGCGTGTCGGGATCGTCCCAGTTCGGGGTCCAGGCGAAGTCGGCGGGATAGATGTCGGTGGTGAGGCGCTCGTCGAACCCGTGGAGCTGGTCGGGCCCCACGAAGTGCATCTTCCCCGACAGGCAGGTGCGGTAGCCGGCCAGCGTCAGGTAGTGGGCCAGGGTGGGCACCGACGCCGGGAACTCCGCGGCGTTGTCCCAGGCTCCGATGGCCGACACCGGAAGACCAGCGAGCATGGTGAAGCGGGCCGGGGCGCATATCGGGGAGTGGCAGTAGGCCGCGTCGAAGCGGGCCCCGCGCTCGGCCAGCGCGTCCATCGCCGGCGTGCGCACCAAGGGGTGGCCGTAGGTCGCGGTGAAATGGGGCGCGAGCTGATCGGCCATAACGACCAGGATGTTGGGCCGGCTCATGCGGGGACGCTACTTATGTGCTGCCGCCGGCTCATGTTCAGACGCTACATGCGCGCCACGCCCGCTCATTCCAGGACGCTAGCGGCAGGCGGGGATGGCCGCGGCCGGGGTCCGCGCCGCCCAGCACCGGCGCATGTACCTTGCGGCCGTCGCATCACCCACGAACGATTGGGACTAGCTGATGAACGTCGCTACCGGTGCAATGGTTGTCGCGGTCCTGCTTGCGTCGCTGATCGCTCCGTCGACCGCTCTGGCCCAGGCCGAGGAGCCGGTCGACCGTGAGGCGCTGGTGGGGTTCTTCGTTGCGACCGGAGGCGACACTTGGGGTCGGAGCGACAACTGGGGCTCGGATCTGCCGCTGGATCGGTGGCACGGAGTGGGCACCGACAGCGCGGGCCGGGTGGTGAGCCTGGCCCTGCCGTCCAACGGGCTCGTCGGGCCGATCCCAGCATCGATCGGCAGCCTCACCCGCCTGGAGCACCTGGATCTCGCCGACAACGACGTGTACGGGGAGATCCCCGCCGAAATCGGCGATCTGGCAAACCTGATCCACCTGGACCTCCACAACAACCGGCTGGACCGCCCCATCCCCCCCGAGGTCGGCAGCCTCGCCGCATTGGAGGTGCTGGACCTCAAACACAACCATCTGTCAGGGGCGATACCAGCCGAGGTCGGCAACCTCGCCAGCCTCAGGATCCTCGACCTGCGAGGCAACGGCCTCTCCCGCCAGGTGCCGGACTCGCTCGGCGGGCTCTCCAGCCTCACCCGCCTGGTGCTCAGCGGCAACCGGCTGTCCGGAGGGATGCCGCCAGAGCTGGGAAGCCTGGGCAGCCTCGTGTGGCTGGACATGAGCCGCAACTCGCTGTCGGGTGACATCCCGCCCGAGATGGGTGACCTCGCCAACCTGACCTGGCTCGATCTCAGCAGCAACTACCTCTCGGGCCAGGTTCCACCTGAGCTGGGCCGCCTGTCGCACCTCAGGACGCTCAGCCTGTGGCTCAACGGGCTGACCGGGGAGATCCCCCCGGAGTTGGGCGACTTGGCCGCGCTCGAGGATCTGAGCCTGAGCCTCAACGATCTGTCCGGCACGATCCCGCCCGAACTGGGGAGGTTGACCGCACTGCGGCTGCTGCGGCTCGGGCACAACCAGCTGTCGGGCTCGATTCCCGCCGAGTTCGGCAAGCTCGGTGGCCTGCGGTACCTCTGGCTCGAGGACAACGAGTTGTCGGGAGCCATTCCGGCGGAGTTGGGCGATCTGCACGGCCTCAAGGGTCTCTGGCTCGAGGGCAACCGGCTGTCCGGCTCCATACCCGACGAGATAGGCCGACTTCGGTGGCTGCGGAGGATGTATCTCCACGACAACCGGCTGTCGGGCGACATCCCAGCCTCGATCGGGGAACTGTCCCGCCTGGAGGAGCTTCGCCTGGACGGCAACGAGCTGACGGGCGAGCTGCCGGCAGCTCTGGGCGAACTCAGCAACCTCGAGCGCATGAACCTGGCCGACAACTGGCTCTTTGGGGAGATTCCCTCCCAGATTGCGAACCTCGGAAGGTTGCAGATCCTGCGGCTGAACGACAACGAGCTGAAGGGGCCCATCCCCGCCGGCATTGGCCGCCTGACCCGACTCACAGAACTCGATCTGCACGACAACGCACTCACTGGGCCGATTCCCGCGGGGATCGGCAAGTTGGGCGAGCTCAGGCGCCTGCGGCTCCACAACAACCGGCTGTCGGGGGGGATCCCGCCCGGCATCGGCAGGCTCGCAGAGCTCTCAGTCCTCGATCTGAGTGACAACCGTCTGTCGGGCGCAATACCCGAGAGCCTGGGAGACCTCTCGAACCTCACGCAGCTGATCCTCCGCGAGAATCAGCTGGTGGGGGAGATTCCCGCGTCGCTAGCCCGCCTCGGCCGCCTCGAGTGGCTGGACCTCAGTCTCAACCAGCTGCACGGGCCGATCCCGCCCGGAGTGGGCGACCTCGCGAGCCTTGAAGCCTTATACCTCAGCTTCAACTTCCTGGACGGGGAGATCCCCGAAGAGTTCGGAAACCTCGCCAACCTCAAGATCCTGAAGCTCCGCTGGAACGAGCTCTCCGGCGAGATTCCCGCCCAGCTCGGCGACCTGAGCAGCCTCCGGCAGTTGAACCTGTGGCACAACCGTCTCACTGGGCCGATCCCGCCCGAGCTCGGCCGTCTTGTGAACCTGACCCGGCTCGACCTCGACGGCAACGAGCTGTCGGGCGAGATCCCCGAGGAGCTCGGCAACCTCAGCCTGCTGACGGAGCTGTGGCTCACGGGCAACGACCTGTCCGGCGGGATCCCCGCTGAGCTGGGCCGCCTTACCGGGTTGAGGCGCCTGTATCTCGACGGCAACCGCCTCACCGGCGCGATACCGGCTGGGCTGGCGAACCTGGCTGGCCTTAGGAGGCTGTGGCTCCAGGACAATGAGCTGTCGGGCGAGATTCCCACCCGATTGGGCGGCTTGACCGGCCTGGAGCAGATCTTCCTCGGCGGCACCAACGCGCTGGACGGATGCCTACCAGCGGCGTGGGAGTCGCTCGACACCTTGGTTGGCGACTTGGACACGCTGGGCCTGGAGTTCTGCGCCGTCTCCTAGCGGCCAGGCGTGGCCGCTGCCGGTTCGTGGACATATAGTCTCCGTCGACAACCAAGACCGGGGAGCTCGGGACAGCCGGGCTGAGAGGGCACCCACGCGATCGCCGCGGTGTCGACCCGCCGACCTGATCTGGGTAATGCCAGCGGAGGAAGGCCCATGGATCACCAATCCCAACCAACTCCGATTCACCCGAGCGCGCCCCGTCGCACGAGCAGTCGACGGATCTGGGCGATGGCGGTCGCCGCAGCCGCGTTGGCCGTGTTGGCCGGGGCGTGCAGCGGTGACCGCTCCGATGACCCCGTGGACCTCTCGGGCACCACGGTGACGCTGCTCACCCACGACTCGTTCTACGTCTCGCCCGAGACCTTCGAGGCGTTCACCGCGTCGACCGGCATCGTGGTGGAGCAGCTCGCCTCGGGCGATGCCGGTGAGCTGGTGGCCCAGGCGTGCCTGACTGCCGGCAAGCCGCTCGGAGACGTGCTGTTCGGGATCGACAACACGTTCCTGCAGCGCGGTCTCGACTGCGGCATGTTCGAGCCCTATACGTCGCCCAATCTCGCCGATGTGCCTGACCATTTCGAGCTCGATCCGGAGCACCGAGTCACTCCCATCGACTACGGCGATGTGTGCCTCAACTACTGGGTCGACTCCTTCGACGGCTCAACGGCCCCGCCGTCGTCCCTCGACGATCTGATCGACCCCGCCTACGCAGGCATGCTCGTCGTGCAGAGCCCAGAGACCTCGTCGCCGGGACTGGCCTTCCTGCTGGCCACCATCGCCCGTTACGGCGAAGGCTGGGAGGACTACTGGGCCGCGCTGCGCGACAACGGCGTGTCGGTCACCGCGGGCTGGGAGGACGCCTACTACGGCGAGTTCGCCGCCGGCGGCGGCAACCGGCCGATCGTGGTGTCGTACGCGTCCAGCCCGCCCGCCGAGGTGATGTTCGCCGACCCGCCCGTTGATGAGCCGCCAACGGGAGTGGTGACCGCCAGCTGCTACCGCCAGATCGAGTTCGCCGGGGTGCTCTCCGGTGCCGGCAATCCGGTCGGCGCACAGGCCCTGATCGACTTCATGCTCACGCCGACGTTCCAGAACGACGTTCCGCTCAACATGTTCGTCTTCCCGGTCATCACAACTGCCACCCTCCCGGACGCGTTCGTCGAGCACGCCGAGATGGCGGACGATCCGTTCATTCTTGAGCCCGCCCAGGTCGAGGCCCAGCGCAACGCCTGGACGGACCGGTGGGTGGAGATAGTCCTGCGCTGAGGCCCGGCGTTGTTTCCAGGGAACTCCGGAATAGGCAGCGTCTTGCACGGTATGCGTGCGTTGTGCTGCCAGTTCGCGTGGGCGGCGCGGGCGTGAGGCGGCTAGCGGCTGCTCTGCCTGCTGCGCTCCCGGCGCTCGGGGTCGGGGCGTTCATGGTGCTGTTCTTCGCCTGGCCCATCGCGGGTGTGATCGCCAGGGGTCTCGGCGGGACCAGCCCCGCCAGCCTGCTGGGGGAGGTTCTCGGCTCGGAATCGCATCGCTCGGTGATCTGGTTCACCGTCTGGCAGGCCGCCGCGTCGACCGCGTTGACGGTGGCTGCGGCCCTGCCCGCGGCGGGAGCCATGGCCCGGCTGAACTTCCGGGGCCAGCGGCTGGTGCGGGCCCTGGCGACGGTGCCCTTCGTGCTGCCCACGGTGGTGGTGGCGGCCGCGTTCGAGGGCCTGTTCGACCGGTTCGGCCTCGCGGGCGGCGGCGGGGTGAACCTGCGCCACACGGTCTGGGCCATCCTGCTGGCCCATGTGTTCTTCAACTACGCGGTCGTGCTGCGGACCGTTGGCGCCCACTGGGCGAACCTCGATGCCCGGGTCGAGGACCAGGCCCGGGTACTGGGAGCCTCGCGGATCCAGGTCTTCCGCCAGGTTGTGCTGCCCCGCCTGGCACCGTCGGTGGCTGCGGCTTCGGCCATCGTCTTCCTGTTCTCGTTCGCCTCCTTCGGCGTGGTCCTGATACTGGGAGGCCCGGCCCGGGCCACCATCGAGACCGAGATCTACCGTTACGCCGTCGTCCGGCTCGACCTGGAGACGGCCGCAACCCTGGCGGTGGTGCAACTGGCAGCGGTAGTGGCGCTGGTGGTGGTGTCCAACGTGCTCGAGCGGCGCCGGGCCGCCATCGAGCCCGCGTCCACACCTGCGGCCGCGCCCCGTCGCCGGGGTCCGGGGCTGGTCGCCAACCTTGCGGTCATGGGCCTGATCCTGGGCTTGCCGGTGGCGGTGCTGGTCGAGCGCTCGCTGGCCGCGGGCCGCGGCGGCGGCTACACACTCCGCTACTACACGGCCATGGCTGAGCGGGTCAGTCTGCTGCCGGACACTGCCCTGGCCGCTCTGGGCAATTCGCTGATGTTCGCCGTGCCGGCGGCTGCCCTTGCCCTGCTGGTGGGCGGGGCGGCCACCCTGGTGGTGGTGCGCTCGGGACCGGGGGGCGGCCGCGGCGTCGGGCGCCTGCTCGACGTAGGGCTGACGCTGCCGCTGGGTACTTCCGCGGTGACCATCGGGCTCGGGTTCCTGCTGGTGCTGGACCGGCCGCCCATCGACATCCGGACTTCGGTGATCGTGGTTCCAATCGCCCACGCCGTGGTGGGCATTCCCTTCGTCGTTCGCACGCTGGTGCCTATGCTGCGCACCGTGAATCCCAGGGTTCGCGAGGCTGCGGCCGTGCTCGGCGCGTCGCCGCGGCAGGTGCGCCGCGAGGTGGATCTGCGGGTTGCCGCCCGCGGCGTGGCGGTGGGTGCTGGGTTCGCCTTCGCGGTTTCGCTGGGGGAATTCGGGGCGACGTCGTTCATTCCCCGCCGTCCCGAGACGCTCACGGCCCCGCTGGCCCTGTTCAGGCTCCTGGGCACTCCGGGGGAGGCCCTGAGGGGCCAGGCCATGGCGCTGGCGGTCTCGCTCATGGCCCTGACTGCTGTGGCAGTCTTCGTCATGGACCTTTGGGGCGACACGCGCAGGGGGGCCTTCTAGATGCGGACAACGCCGAACGATCCAGCCAGTGAAGTCGGCAGCGTACGGCGCCGTCTCGGGCCTTGGTGGCTGCCGATTCCGCCAGGAGGGCTCTACAGGGGGCTGCTGACGGAATTGGCAGCGGTGGAGGCCGTTTCGGGCCATGGTGGCTGCCAATTCGGCGAGCGGGTCTAGGTGCTGACGGTCAGCGGCGTCACGGTCTCGTTCGGGAGGAACAGAGCCCTAGACGGAGTCGACCTGGCGGTGGCAACCGGCGAGGTTGTCGCCATTCTGGGCCCGAGCGGGTGCGGCAAGAGCACGCTGCTGCGGGCCGTGGCCGGGTTGCAGCCCTTGGACTCGGGGGAGGTTCGTTGGGACGGCGCGGATCTGAACGATCTGCCCGTGCATCGCCGCGACTTCGGGCTGATGTTCCAGGAGCACGCGCTGTTCTCGCACCGGGACGTGGCAGCCAACGTGGCTTTCGGGCTGCGGATGCAGAAGATGGATGTCGCCGGCCGGAGCCGGCGGGTACGCGAGGTGCTCGGGCTGGTGGGGCTGGCCGGCTACCAGGAGCGGGCGATCGCCACGCTGTCGGGGGGCGAGGCCCAACGGGTGGCGCTGGCCCGCTCTTTGGCGCCCGAGCCCCGCCTGCTGATGCTGGACGAGCCCCTCGGCTCGCTGGACCGGCCCCGCCGCGAGGAGCTCACCGAGGAGCTCAGGGTCCTGCTGCGCCGCATCGGCGTCACCGTCCTGCACGTCACTCACGACCACGACGAGGCCTTCGCGGTGGCCGACCGGGTGGCCGTCATGCAGTCCGGCCGGATCGCCAGGATCGGTACTCCCGCCGACATCTGGCACGATCCCCGCCACGCCGCCGTGGCCCGCTTCCTCGGTCATGCCAATGTGGTTGCGGTGGGGGAGGGCGGAGCCGTGCCGTGGGGTCGCTTGAGCGTCCCGCCCGGTCCGGCAGTGCTGCGCTCCGATGCCTTCGGGCGCGTGGACGACTCGCCCCCGGATGCCGTCGACTACGTCACGGGAGCCGTGACCGACGCCCGTTTCCGGGGCGACCGCTTCGAGCTGACCTTGTGCACCGACCCTGGGGACTTCGATCTTCTGGTGCGGGATCCTCATCCGGCCGCGGTCACCGAGAGGCTGAGCTACGTCATCGATCCTGCCCGGATCTCAGGCCTTGGCACCGGTGAGGTCTAGGCGAGCTGTCTCGGTCGAGACAGGTGGGCCGCGAGCCAGGCTCCGGCGGCCGCGGCCACCAGCACCAGGGCGGCGATGCCCGAGTAGTGGCTCAGCGACTGGAAGCCGAGGAGTTCGACCAGGGCCCCGGACGACATCCCGCCCACCGCACCGCCGGTGATCATGACGAAGTCGGCGCCGCCCTGAACCTCCACTCTCTGGTGGACGGGGAACGCGTTCGTCAGCAGCGTGCTGCCCGCGATCAGCCCGCAACTCCAGCCGATGCCGATAAGCGTGAGGCCGCTGAACAGACCGGCGCTGTGCTCTGGGTCGGTGTGTCCGGCCAGCTCCGCGCCCACGAACAGGATCAGCCCGCCCAGGGTGACGACCGTGTGCGTCCCCAGCCGGTCTACCAGCCACCCCACGATGGGCGAGAAGGCGTACATCCCGATGATGTGGAGCGAGATCACCTGGCCGATCACCGCGAGGTCCTGATCCCCGCTGGTCATGTGCAGCGGGGTGGCCGTCATGACGCCCACCATCACCAGCTGCCCCACCAGCATGGCCAGCAGGGCGAGCCGGGCCGCAGGCACGGCCGCGATCCGGCGGATCACGGTGACCGGCGACGCCGGGCGGGGCGCCTCCGACCCGATCGTGCCGAGCACTTCGAGCGGGTCGGGGCGCAGCCATGTGTGGGTGATGGTGAGTCCAGTCAGGAACATCGCGGTACTCAGCACGTAGGGGCCGGCCAGCTCAGGAAGGCCGAGGAACCCGGCAAGGTCGGCAACCGGCCCGAGCGCGATCGCCGGTCCGGTGGCCGCGCCGAAGGTGGAGGCCCACACCAGCGCTCCGATGGCGCGGGCCAGACGATCCTCGGGCGCGTTGTCGGCCACCGCATACCGGGCAGCCAGGTTGGTGGCCTGACCCGCTCCGACCCCGATCATTCCCAGTACCACCAGCGGATACAGGCTCAACATGGCCGACAACACGGCAGTCATCGCTCCCGCGGCGCCGACCCACCATCCGGCGACCAAGCCCTGCCGCCGGCCGAGGCGGGCCATTCGGCGAGACAGCGGAACGGCGGCAGCCATGCTTCCGATCGACATCGAGCCCGCAGCCAGGGTGGCCAGCGTCGCGCTGCCGGTTATCTCCTCGGCGAGCACCGCCGAGGCGGCGAACGCCGACCCCATGGCCATCGTCGTGGGAATCACCGAACTCATCGTCACGGCGATCGTGCGGCGCTGGACCGCGGCCCGCTCGTAGGTCTGTGCGGGGCCCTCAGCCGTCATGGGCTGGCGAATGTCGTGTTGCCAAGGGCTCGGTCCGCGATGAGGCCACCGGCCGACGCTATACCCAACCGGGGCGATCGGATAACTTGCCGGTGACATGGAAGTCGGATTCATCAGGCTGAGCACCCACGAGCTGGTCGTCGAGGTGTTCCGCAGCCCCCGGACCTACTCCTCGCACACCGGCGGGGACCGGCCCTACGGGGGCACCATGATCAACGACATGGCGATGAGCGGGAAGCTCCTCAACATGATGGACGACCCCCGCCACCAGCGCATCCGCCAACTCGTCAGCAAGGGGTTCACTCCCAAGCGGATCACTCGCCTGCGAGGCGATCTCGAAGCCATCACCGGCCGCACCCTGGAAGCGGTTGCCCGCCGCCGGGGGAGCGGGGCGCCTGCGACTTGGCGACGGACGTGGCCGCCGAGCTGCCTCTCCAGGCCATCTGCCTTCTGATGGGCGCTCCCGCTGAGGACCGCCACGCCTGTGCGAATGGGTGGACGTCACTTCGGACGTCACTTCGTCGGACTTCAGCGACGAGGTTCCGTCCTCGGCGCGGGCCCAGGCCAGCGTCAATCTGTTCCAGTACGGCCAGTGGTTTGATCCGGGCCCGCACCTCCGAGCCATGCGACGACCTGCTGTCGGTGGTGATCCACGGGGCTCCCCGAACAGCCACGTCGGTTTCGGGCATGGCCCCCACTTCTGCGTGGGGGCCAACCTGGCCGGGCTGGAGATCGACGTGATGCTGAAAGCCGTTCTGGACCGCTGGCACGACATCGAGGCCACCGGCGAGCCCACCTACACCCGTACGAACCGGCTGTCGGGACTGCGGACCCTGCCCGTCGCCTTCACCGACGCCGGAAGGGTCTATGCCTAGGGCTCGCAACGGCGAGATCGAGATCGCCTACGAGACCTTCGGCACCGAGAGCGATCCCCCGCTGATCCTGCTCCACGGCCTCGGCTCCAGCATGCTTGTGTGGAACGAGGAGATGTGCGCCGGATTCGTCGATCGCGGCTTCCTCGTGCTGCGGATGGACCACCGTGACTCGGGGCTGTCCACGGTGCTGTCCGACGGTACCCGCTACACCCTCGACGACATGGCCGGCGACATGGTCGCGGTGCTCGATGCCGCCGGTTGCGACCGGGCCATCGTATGCGGATACTCGCTCGGCGGGATGGTGGCGCAGGCCGCGGCCGCTGCCTTCGCTGACCGGGTGGCCGGACTGGTCTCTGTCTCGTCCAACACCGGCGAGCCGGGCGTCGGCGACCCCACTCCCGAGGCCCTGGCCGCGCTGACCTCCCCGCCCGCAACGACCATCGAGGCCCAGATCGAGTCCGATCTGGTCGGTTACCGGATCTGGTCCAATCCCGATTGGCGCAACGAGCAGGCCGAGCGGGAGTACCTTGAGCGCAGCTACCTGCGGGCGTGGCATCCCGGCGCGTCCGAGCGACAGTTCAAGGCCGCGGCCCGAAGCGGCAGTCGGGCCGACGCGTTGCGAAGTCTCGATGTGCCCACGCTGGTCATCCACGGCGGCGGTGACACGCTGATCGCCCCCGACGGCGGTCGCCGCACGGCCGAACTGGTTGCGGACGCCGAGTACCTGGAGGTCGACGCGATGGGTCACGAGCTGCCGCCCCAGGTGTGGGCTCCGATCATCAGCGCGGTGACCGCGCTGGCGGCCCGTATCGCCTGGTGAGAGCCGGTCGGCCAGACTTGCGGCGCACGCAAGTCTCCAACGCAGACGACTAGCACGGAAGGGGACGACATGGGACCGTTAGAGGGAATTCGGGTGATCGAGATCGCCGGCATCGGGCCGGGGCCGTTCTGCGCCATGATGCTGGCCGACATGGGTGCGAACGTGGTCAGGGTTGACCGGGCTTCCGCGGTGCGGGGCGGCGATCCCGAACGCCCTCCGCTCGACCTGCTGAATCGGGGGCGCCGTTCCATCGGCGTCGACCTGAAGTCGTCCGAGGGCGTTGAGACCGTGCTGGCCCTGGTGGAGGACGCCGACGCGCTGCTGGAGGGGTTCCGCCCCGGCGTGGCCGAGCGGCTCGGCATCGGACCCTCCGACTGCCTGGACCGCAACCCCCGTCTCGTCTACGGCCGGATGACCGGCTGGGGCCAGGACGGCCCCTACGCCTCGGTCGCGGGCCACGACCTCAACTACATCGCGCTGGCCGGGGCCCTGCACGGCATCGGCAGGCAGGGGGACGCCCCGGTTCCTCCGCTCAACCTCGTGGGCGACTTCGGTGGCGGCGGCATGTACCTCGCCTACGGGATGGTGTGCGCCCTGCTCGAGACTCGCACCTCCGGGAAGGGCCAAGTGGTGGATGCGGCCATGGTGGACGGGGCGGCCTCGTTGATGACCGCGTTCTTCGGCATGGCCTTCTCGGGCTTCTGGAGCGAGGAGCGGGGCACCAACATGCTCGACACCGGCGCGCACTTCTACAACGTCTACGAAACCGCCGACGGCAAGTACATCTCGCTGGGTCCGATCGAGCCCCAGTTCTACGCCGAGCTTCGTGAGCGGCTCGGACTGCAAGGCGACGAGTGGGACAACCAGATGGAGCGGATGCGCTGGCCTGACCTGAAAAAAGGGCTCGCCGCCGTGATTCGCCAGCGCACTCGCGACCAGTGGTGCGATCTGCTGGAGGGCACCGACACCTGCTTTGCACCCGTCCTGTCGCTGGTGGAGGCGCCCGAGCACGCCCACAACCGCGCGCGAGGCACCTTCACCGAAGTCGCCGGCGTGGTGCAGCCAGCCGCGGCGCCCCGCTTCAGCCGCACCCCCGGGACGATCCGCCGCCCGCCGCCCCACGCGGGCCAGCACACCGACGAGATCCTGTCAGAGATGAACCTCGATCCTGAGGCGATTGCGGCCCTGCGCGAGTCCGGAGCCGTTGCCTGATGGATCTCATCGTGTGGCTGTCAAGCGCTGCCGCGGTCGCCTGATGGCGACGGCGGTCTTCTTCCACGCCCACCCCGACGACGAAGCTCTCTCCACCGGCGGGACGATGCTGCTGGCCTCGCGCGCCGGCCATCGCGTGGTGCTCGTGTGTGCCACCGACGGATCGCGGGGCGAGACGCCCGGACTCGACGACGGCGAGGCGCCCGACGCTGAGCACTTGGCGGAGATGAGGGGAGCGGAACTGCGCAAGGCGGCCGAACTGCTGGGCGTGCACCGGGTCGTCATGCTCGGCTATCGAGACTCGGGCATGGCAGGCGACCCCGCCAATGAGGACCCCGACTGCTTCTGGCAGGCAGACGACTCCGACGCGGCCGAGCGGTTGGCTGCGGTCCTGAGCGACGAACAGGCCGATCTGCTGACCTGCTACGACGCCAACGGCACCTACGGACATCCCGACCACATAAAGGTTCACCGTGTGGGAGTGCGGGCGGCGGAGCTGGCGGGCGTGGACATGGTGTACGAGGCCACGCTGGACCGTGATCACTTCCGCTCCTCTGTGAAGGAGCTGATGCGCATGGCGGCCGAGGCGGGCTTGGATCCCTCCCGCGAGCAGGATCAAGCGGAGTTCGAGGCCGAGCTCGACGAGGGGACCGTCGGCGTGGACGGCACCCGGATCACCCATCGCATCGATGTCCGTGCCGCCCTGGGCGGCAAGCGGGCTGCGATACGGGCCCACGTCTCGCAGATCCCGGCCGACTCGTTCTTCGTGTCTCTTCCCGATGAAGCCTTCGAGCTGGCCTTCGGCACGGAGTGGTTCATCCGCCGGGGCGCGGCCGCCGACGGCGCAGTGTCGACAGACCTGTTCGCAGCGCTGGACGCACACTCGACTTCCGGGTGACTGCAGTGACATGGGTGACCGCGTCGGCGGCCGGCGCGGTGCACGACTGGTTCTCGTGGGTTGTGATCTTCTCGAATGCCTTGGCCGGACTGTGGGCACTCGCCGCGCACCGCCGTTCGAGCCTGCGGTCGCTCGCGCTGTGGGCGACCACGGTGGCCGCCCAGGTCACCGTCTTCGTGCAGGCTGGTCTCGGTACCTGGCTCATGGTGCAGGAGGGACGCGACGCTCCTGAACTGCATGCGCTGTACGGATTCTCGGCGTTGGTCGCGGTCGGCATCGCCTACAGCTACCGGCAGCATCTGCGCAGCCACTTGTACGTGCTCTACGGCTGCACCGGGCTGTTCCTCATGGGCCTCGGAATCCGGGCCGTGATCCTGGACTCGGTTGCCTGACAGCAGCCGCGCGAGGCCCGATAGGGCCATGCGCGAATCGTCATCGGTGTCGGGTTACTGTCCGCCGAGGCGACAAGGGAGTCGTTCGATTATGACTATGACGATGACGCGGACGGTCACGAGTCCAGCCGCGGGCGCGGCGGCTGAACTCTTCTCATCTCTCGGTCTGGCGACCGTCGACATTCATCACGGCTTGTCCCAGGACGAGCTGTTCGCGGCCGCCATCGCCGGCGATCTGGGCCGGGTGCGTCCCGGCGGGTCCGACAACGAACACAAGGCCCACGCCACCATCCTGGGTCCCGACGGCCCGCTGATCTTCTACTCCGACCCATCCTGCACCGGGCGGCCGGTGCACGACACCTTCTGCGTGGACCGCTCCACCATCAGCGAGGAGGTGTGGTGGAAGGACGGCTTTGCGCCCTTCGACGCCGGCGCCTTCGACTCGCTAGTGGACCGCGTCGTCGCCCACCTCAACCGGCGCCGGGCCCGGCTGTACGTGGCCGACCTGTACTGCGGCGCAGACCCCGACTTCGCCGAGCCCTGCCGTTTCGTCGGCGAGTACGCCTCCCACGCCTACTTCTGCAACATCATGCTGCCTGCGCACCTGGACGGAGCCCCCGATCACCGCGATCACGGCTGGACGCTGCTGAATGTGCCGTCCTTCCACTGCAACCCCGGCCGCGACGGCACCCGGTCCGAGCGGGCGGTGATCATTGACATGGAACGCCGGCTGGCTCTGGTGCTGGGCCGGGCCGACTACTGCGGGGTCAACAAGAAGACGATGTTCACGATCATGAACTTCGTGCAGCCCGGCGAGGGTCAACTCTCGATGCACTGCTCGGCCAATGTGGGCACTGAGGGGGATGCCGCCATCCTGTTCGGCCTGTCGGGAACGGGCAAGACCACCCTGTCGGCCGACCCCGATCGTGATCTCATCGGTGACGACGAGCACATCTGGACCGACTCCGGGATCGCCAACTACGAGGCCGGGTGCTACGCCAAGCTGATCGACCTCGACAAGGAGGCCGAGCCGGTCATCGCGGCGGCGCTGTCGATGAGGGGCACCCTGATCGAGAACGTCCCCGCCGTCGGTGGTCGGAGCCTCGCATGCACGCACCCCCAGGATCTGGACCTGCGGGACCGGTCCATCACCGAGAACACCCGCTTCGCCTATCCGCTGGAGTGCAACCCGCATGTGGCGCCGGGGCACCGCGGCCCCCACCCGAACACCATCGTGCTGCTGACCGCGGACGCCTTCGGCGTGCTGCCGCCGGTCGCGATACTGGATCCCGACGAAGTGATGTACCACTTCGTCACCGGCTTCACCGCCAAACTGGCCGGCACCGAGGTGGGCGTCACCGAGCCTGCTGCCACCTTCTCGCCCTGCTTCGGTGCTCCGTTCATGTCCCGGAAGCCCGATGTGTACGCCCGCCTGCTGAGCCGGCGCATGCATGAGCACCGGGCCCGCTGCGTGCTGCTCAACACGGGCTGGTCGGGCGGCGCCTACGGTACCGGCCGGCGCATGCCGCTGGCGGTCACCCGCCGGCTGCTCGACGCCGCGCTGGCAGGCGAGTTCGACAACGTAGCGACCCGAACCCATCCGATCCTGGGCCTGACAATGCCGGTGACGTGCGACGGGATCGACGACAAGATCCTCGACCCCGGCACTACCTGGGATGATCCCGATGCCTACGACGCCGCGGCCGTTCAGCTCAGGAACCTGTTCCGCGCCAACTTCGACAAGCAGGGTTACGCCGAGATGGGGATCGCCGCCGCGATGTAGCTTCCGCGGTCGGGCTCAGAACTCGGGTGTACCCATGTCGACCTCCGAGCCGAGGCGCAACCGGGTGGCCCGGCCGTTCTCGTCGAGGTCGAACTGCACTCGCTGTCCCTGGCGCAGCATCCGGAACAGGGATCCTTCCAGGGCGTCGGCCGCAAGGTCGATGTCGGCCAGGTCGGCCTCGTTCACGAGCACTCCGTCGCCGGTGACGGGGTCGTAGCTCTTTATGACGCCCTGCACAGGACGGCAGCTTAAAGCGAGCGCGGACCGGTGGGAAGTCTGTAGCGTCGTTGCAGCGCCATTCCCGCTCCTGTTCGCTGCGCTCACGGACCGCTCGGGCCACGGCCTGGCTGTACGCCTCACGAATTCGTCCACTGGCCGCAACCTCTCCGATCGGCCTCCTGGCGAGCATCGCCGCCGTAGGGGACCGTGCCCGAGGTGACCGGTATCATCGGCGGCATGGCACCGCTCGTTCTGGATGCGGCAACTTTGCGCCGCGCCATCGTCGGCTTCCACGGAGGACTCGCCGACCACCGCCAGGTGATCGACAATCTGAACGTCTATCCGGTCCCGGACGGCGACACCGGAACCAACATGACGCTCACCATGCAGTCGGTCGTCGAGAGCCTCGACGGCGTCTCCGACGATCTTGAACCTCTGTGCACCGCAGTCGCACACGGAGCGCTCATGGGCGCCCGGGGCAACTCGGGGGTGATCCTGGCCCAGATCCTCAGAGGTGTGTCCGGCGTGCTGCGCGACTCGGCTGCAGCCGGCTCCGCGCCCGACGCACCGGTGGTGGCCCGAGCCCTGGCTGCCGCCAGCGACGGCGCGTACTCGGCGGTGGCCCGGCCCGTGGAGGGCACCATCCTCACGGTCATCCGCGAGGCCTCGGAGTCGGCCCAGGCCGCCGCCGCGGCCGGAGGGAACTTGACTGATGTATTCGACGCGGCCCGCGAGCGCGGCTATGACGCTCTGGATCGAACCCCTGAGATGTTGGCGGTGCTGGCCGAGGCCGGGGTGGTGGACGCGGGTGGAGCCGGGCTGCTGCTGCTGTTCGATGCCTGTCTGGCCGAGGTCGACGGCCGGCCCATGCCCGAAGCCCCCGAGCCGCCGGCACCGCCCACAGCCGTCACCAGCGCGGCGGTACCGGCGGAGGAGTCGTCGATCGCAGACCTGCGCTACGAGGTGATGTTCCTGCTGGACGCGCCCGACCCCTCCGTCGACGGCTTCAAGGCTGCGTGGCAGACCATCGGGGACTCGATCGTCGTGGTGGGCGGGGACGGAATCTGGAACTGCCACATCCACACCGACGACATCGGCGCGGCCATCGAGGCCGGGATCGCGGTGGGCCGGCCCCACCGCATCCAGATCACGGACCTGCTCGACCAGGCGGCCGAGCACTCCGAGGCGTTCACGGCGCCGGAATCGGTACGCCCCGACGATGACGCCGTCATCGCGCCGCCCGTGCCGGTGGAGATCACCGAGGCCGACCGATGCTCGGTGGTGGCAGTGGGAGCCGGAGCGGGCGTGGTGGACATCCTCATGTCGATGGGGGCCCACCGCGTGGTGGCCGGCGGCCAGTCCATGAACCCCTCCACCGCGGAGTTGCTGGCAGCCGTCGACTCGCTTCCCACCGGCCATGTCGTGGTGCTGCCCAACAACAAGAACATCATCCCGGTGGCCGAACAGGTCGACGGCGAGACCGAGCGCACGGTGGGCGTCGTGCCCACTCGCAGCGTGGTCGAGGGGATCTCCAGCCTCCTGGCCTTCTCTCCGGGGGCCACCGCGGCCCAGAACTCCGAGGCGATGGCAGTCGCAGCCGAATCGGTGACCCACGGCGAGGTCACCCAAGCTGTCCGTGACGCCTCCACTTCGGCTCGCCCCATCGCCGAGGGGGACTGGCTCGGCATCGGCCCCGACGGGATCGCGGCAGTTGAATCGGATGCGGCCGCGGCGGCGACCGCTCTGTTGGGCACCATCATCGACGACGACCACGAGTTGCTAACCGTGCTCACCGGCGTCGACGCGGACACCGTCACCACCGAGGCCATCGTCGGCTACGTGGCCGAGCACCATCCTGAGGTAGAAGTCGAGGTGTCAGACGGCGACCAGCCCCTGTACCCGTACTACTTCGGCCTGGAATAGCCGTCGGCGGCCACGACGCCGATGCCCGAAGGCGACCCGCCCCTCAGCCTCCGGGACCTGGACGCCATCGGCGTCAGCCGGCTGAAGAAGGTCGGCCCGAAACGAGCTTCGGCGCTGGCCGAGATGGAAATCCACACCGTCCTCGACCTGCTGCAGCACTATCCTCGCCGGTACCTTGACCGCACCCGTCAGGCTCGGATAGCCGAACTGCTCGCAGATGAGGCCGCCACGGTGGTCGGGACGGTGCTGCGCGGCTCCACCCGGCGCATCAGAGGCGGCCGGTCGCTCACCGACATTGTTATCACCGACGATACCGGCCGGCTCAAGCTCTCGTTCTTCAATCAGGCGTGGCGAGAGCGCCAACTCGCCCCGGAGGCGACCGTAGTCGTCCACGGCCGCCCCACCCGCTACCGCGGCACCCTGCAGATGACCAACCCCGTGGTCGATCCGGTGGGCGATCGCACGGGCCGGATCATTTCTGTGTATCCGCAGTCGGACAAGGCGGGCGTTCGCACCTGGGACATCGCGGGCAGCGTCAACGAGGCTCTCAACCGATGCCACGACAGGCGCATCGCCGATCCGGTTCCAGCGGCGGTGCAGCGCAGCTTGGGACTGGTCGAGCGCCACACCGCCCTGAACTGGATCCACCGGCCCGCATCGATGGAGGAGTCGGTACGGGCTCGTAGACGCCTCGTGTTCGACGAACTGCTCCGGGTTCAACTGCAGTTGGTGAGACGCAAGCGCCGTCTTGAACTGCACACCGCCGGCCTGCGCCACGCCACCGACGGGGAGCTGGTGGAGCGCTTCTGGCGGAACCTGCCCTTTCTGCTGACCGACTCCCAGCGGAGGGTGATCGACGAGATCGCCTCCGATCTGGCCAAGCCGCATCCCATGCACCGGCTGCTTCAGGGAGATGTGGGCGCGGGCAAGACGGTCGTGGCTCTCAGTGCGCTCTTGGCAGCAGTTCAGGGCCGGTTCCAGGGAGCGCTCATGGCGCCGACGGAGGTGCTGGCCGAGCAGCATCTCGAGACCATGGTGTCGCTTCTGGGCGACCTGTCGGTGCCCGACGCCTCGAGGCTCGGCGGGGAACGGCCCCTGCGCGTGGAGCTGCTGTCGGGCCGGGTGGGGGCGGCCGAACGCCGTCGCACTGTCGCCGGGCTGGCCTCGGGAGAGGTCGACATCGTCGTGGGCACTCACGCCTTGATCTCCGAGGGGCTGGAGTACAGGGCGCTGGGCGTGGTGGTGATCGACGAGCAGCACCGCTTCGGTGTGGAGCAGCGGGCCGTGCTGCGCGACAAGGGCCCGGGTTCGGTGACCCCCGACCTGCTGGTGATGACGGCGACGCCCATCCCGCGCACCGCAGCCATGACTGTCTACGGGGATCTCGACGTCTCGGTGCTGGACGAGTTGCCGCCCGGACGGGTGCCGGTGGCCACCTCATGGGCCCGCACCCCCCTGGAGGAAACCGGTGTCTGGAGTGAGGTACGCGGCGCGGTGGCCGCGGGGCGCCAGGCCTATGTGGTGTGCCCGGTCATCGAGGAATCCGAGGCCCTCGACGTTCGCTCGGTGATCGAGACCCATGAGCGCCTGACCGACGACGGCGGTGAGCTGGCCGGGCTTCGGGTCGGGCTCCTGCACGGCCGGGTGACGCCGGCCGAGAAGGAGGCGACGATGGAACTGTTTCGGTCGGCCGCTCTGGACGTGCTTGTGGCCACCACGGTGATCGAGGTGGGCGTGGACGTTCCCAATGCGACGGTGATGGTGGTGCTGGATGCGGACCGTTTCGGCATCGCGCAGCTCCACCAGCTTCGAGGCCGGGTGGGGCGGGCCGAGCACGCCTCGGTCTGCCACCTGGTAGGGGAGGCCTCCACTCCTGAAGCCAGAGCCCGGCTCGAGGCCGTGGTGTCCTCCAACGACGGCTTCGAGCTGGCCGAGTCCGACCTCGAGCTGCGGGGTGAGGGCACCCTGATGGGTGAGCGCCAGAAGGGCCGCAACGACTTGAGGCTGGCTTCGTTGCGCCGCGACAAGGAATGGGTGGAGAGGGCCAGGACGTCGGCTATCGACATGATCGACGCCGACGCCGAGTTGAGCCGGCATCCCGACCTGCTCGACGAGATCGAGTTCATGCTCGGAACCGACGATGTCGAGTTCCTGCTGAAGAGCTAGGTCTGAGAGTGAGTATTCGTGTCGTGGCGGGCTCGGCCAAGGGCCGCCGGCTGGCAGCTCCCGATGGCCTCCTCACCCGGCCCACCCCCAACCGAGTGCGCGAGGCCGTGTTCAACTCGCTCTACTCGCTCGATGCCATCGACGGTGCCCGGGTTCTGGACCTCTTCGCCGGCACGGGTGCCTTGGGGATCGAGGCGCTGAGCCGGGGCGCGGCCGAAGCGGTGTTCGTCGAGCGCGACCAGGCGGTGGCCGACGTGCTGCGCAGCAACCTCGAGGCCACCCGCTTGGCGGACGCAGCCACCGTCATGGTCGTCGACGTGGAAGCGGCTCTCGCCGACCTGGCGTGTGGCCGCTTCGATGTCGCACTCGTGGATCCCCCGTACGCCTTCGACGCTTGGCCGGAGTTGCTGTCGCGGGTTCCAGCTGAACTGGTCGTGGCCGAGTCGGATCGTCCGGTGGATGTGGGGCCGCGCTTTGCCATCCACCATCACAGGCGTCACGGCGGTACCGTGGTGACGTTCGCACAAGCTGCCGAGAGGCCGAGCGGATAGGGAGCAATCAGTGACCCGTGTGCTGTACCCCGGATCCTTCGACCCGATCCACTACGGCCATCTCGAGATCATCGAGACCATCGCCCAACTATTCGATGAGGTGGTCGTGGCGGCCATGCGCAATCCCCAGAAGGGGGAGGGCCTGTTCAGCCTCGACGAGCGGGAGCAGATGATCAAGGAGTGCTGCGCTCACCTGCCCAATGTCTCGGTCGCGATGTTCTCCAACCTGGTGGTCAGTCTGGCCCGAGACCTGGAGGCCGACTTCATCGTCAAGGGGCTGAGGGCGGTCTCCGACTTTGAGAACGAGCTTCAGATGGCCCAGATGAACCACGCTCTGGCCGGTGTGCAGACGATCTTCATCCCCTCAGCCAGCAAGAGGTCGTTCGTGGCCTCCAAGCTGATCCGCGAGGTCGTCCGCCTCGGCGGGGACGTCTCATCCATGGTGCCTGAGTCGGTCCAGGCGCGGCTGGGCGGCCGTTTCGAGCAGGAACAATGAGTTCAGGCGACCCGATCCCATCTACTGAGACCGGCCGTTCCGACAGTTCGACCGAGGCTCGACGGCTGGCCGTCGAGCAGTTGCTCACCCAGGCCATCCGGATGGTGGAGAGGTCGCGGCCGATGCCGTTCTCGACCTCGGTGATGATCAACGGCGAAGAGCTGCTGGGGATTCTGCAGAAGGCATTCGCCGCCCTGCCGGAGGAACTGCGGGCGGCGCGGTGGATGCTCAAGGAACGCGACGACATGCGGCTGCGTACGCAGCGGGAGGGCGAGGACATAATCGCGGCCGCCCGGGCTCGAGCCGAGCAGATGGTCCAGCGCAGCGAGGTGGTCAAGGCCGCGGAGATGCGGGCGAGACGGACGATCGACGAAGCGGAGGAGCGGGCCAGAAGGATGAAGCTGGAGACCGAGGACTGGTGCGACCAGCGCCTCGCAGCCTTCGAGGCGATGCTTCACAAGACGGCCACCGCGGTGTCGACCGGGCGCCAGAGACTCCAGGACACCAGGTTGCCTCGGCCGGCGCCGGCGCCTCCTCCTCCCGAACTCGACGACGACATATTCGACCAGGACGTGGGTTGAACAAACCCCAGCGGCTGATTGTCGACTGCGCCCGGCTGGAAGCGGGTTCGGTCGACCGCATTGAAGTCGTCCGCCAGTGCCATCTGGATGATCCCGGTGTGCAGGGGGCTGCCGTGGTGGACGGCGTTGTGGACCTCGAAGTGACGGTGCGAGGGGCCGGAGGGGCCTACGTAGCCGTCGGACGGGTGGCCGGCACGTGGACGGCGGAGTGCCGCCGCTGCCTCGAGGAGGTTCGCGGCCCGCTGGAGGCGTCGATGCGGGAAGTGTTCGAGTGGGAGCCCACCGAGGGGGAGACCTGGCCGATCAACGATCAACGCATCGACTTGGCTCCCGCGGCCCGGGAGACGGCGATGCTGGCCCTGCCGCTGGCGCCGCTGTGCTCTGAGGACTGCGCTGGGCCCGTGCCGGAGCGCTTCCCGACCGGGCCCGCGGCGGCCGCTCGGCCTCTCATCACCGACGTGTAGACCGATGCGGTGGCCGGTAGGCTGGCCGGTCGCACATAGTCCGCTCGGCCGCCGACGATCAGGATCCCTCATGGCTGTTCCCAAGAAGAAGACCTCCAAGGCCAAGGGGCGCAGCCGGAGGGCCTCCGCATGGCGGATTCGCCCGGGCGGCCGCAGCGCCTGCAGCCGCTGCGGCGCGGTCAAGCGGCCCCATCGCGTCTGCGGCAACTGCGGGTGGTACCACGACCGGCAGGCCATCGAGGTCGAATAACCGACCCTTCGAACGCCCACCCGCAGTCGAGAATCAGACCTCATGGCGCGGTGATGGAACCTTTGTCGGCGTCGAGTGGTCTGAAACAGCATGGACCATGCGGTCGATAGCGGAATCCGGCGTCCTGCGTTCCCTTCGGCGATGGAACCGGTAGTCAACTCGACCACTCTGTGCTCGCCGGAGCCATGGAACCGGTAGCTGTTGACGCCATGGGGGGCGATCGCGCCCCCGGTGAGATCGTGGCCGGCGCCCGCCGCGCCGCCGACGAGTTGGGAATCCCGGTGCTGCTGGTGGGGCGGCCCGACGAGATGGGCGACACGGGCGGGCTGGAGGTGATCGAGGCGTCCGAAGTGATTCCCATGGACGCCGAACCGGGATCGAGCGTGCGCGCCATGAAGGACTCGTCGCTGGTGAGGGCGGCCGAGGCAGTGCGTGATGGCCGGGCCTCGGCAATGGTCTCGGCAGGCAACACCGGCGCGGCCATGGGCTCGGCCCTGCTGCGCATGGGGCGCATTCGCGGCATCGCCCGCCCCGCCATCGCGACGCCCATCCCGACGCCCGGGGCTAGTCCCACAACCATGCTCGACTCGGGCGCCAACGCAGAGTGCCGACCGGAGTGGCTCGTGCAGTTCGCTCGCATGGGATCGGTCTACGCCCGCGACCGCTTCGGGGTCGAGCGGCCTCGGGTGGGCCTGCTGTCCATAGGCGAGGAGGCTGGCAAGGGCAACGATTTCACCAAGGGCGTCTTCGAACTGCTCTCCGATGGCCGGTGGGCCGACGACGTCGCAGCGGAGTGGATCGGCAACGTGGAGGGTCGCGACATCATGACCCCTGCGGTCGACGTCGTCGTTACCGACGGCTTCACCGGCAACGTGACGCTCAAGGCGCTGGAAGGGGCGCTGCGGGCCCTGTTCGGCCGGCTGCTGGTGGCGATGGACACCGACGACACCTCGCGGAAGGCCGGGGAGATGCTCGCTCCGGCCCTCGACGTGATGGCACAGGAGCTTCACCCCGACGGCGTGGGGGGCGCGCTCCTGCTGGGGGTGCGGGGCGTGTGCGTGATCTCGCACGGAGCCAGCAGCGCGGCCGCCGTGATGAACGCGGTGAGGGTGGCCCGCGAGATGGTCACCGCAGGCATGGTGGACCACATCGCGGCTACTGCCCGCGGGTAGCGTCAGAACGCGGTTGAGGGCGAGAGGTGGCCTGCGCCCTCGACGGTATGGTTGTCGGTTGCATCAACGAGATACCACGCACGGAGGAGCCGATGCCGGCAGAAACCCACGTGGAGCAGGCACCCATGGGGCGTGAGGAAGTCTTGGCGCTCATTCGCGACCGTCTTGCGGACATCCTCGAGATCGATCCCTCCGACATCGCCGAGGGAGCCTCGTTTGCCGACGACCTCGATGCCGACTCGCTCGCGCTCATAGAGCTGGTGGAGGGGATCGAGGAGGAGCTGGCGGAGCGTGCGGTCGGCTTTCGCATCGAGGACGAGGATCTGGAAGACCTGCGTTCCGTCCGAGATGCCGTTGACTACGTCGTAGCGAAGCTGGGTTGACAGCTCAGGCCGCTTCGGCGGACACTGCGACGCTGATGGACCGGCTTGGCCACCGGTTCGATGACGCCGCGTTGCTCGAGTTGGCCTTGACCCATCGCTCCTGGAGCGCGGAGCACTCGGGATCGTCCTCCAATGAGCGGCTGGAGTTCCTCGGAGACGCTGTCCTGGGCCTTGTCGTGACCCAGAGGCTCTACTCGCGTTTCGGCGAATGGTCCGAAGGCGACCTGGCCAAGACCCGCGCCTCGCTCGTCAACTCGGCCATGCTGGCCGTGGTGGGCAGATCGATCGGCCTGGGCGACCTGCTGCGCCTGGGCCGGGGGGAGGTCGCTTCGGGAGGCCGCGAGAAGTCCTCGATCCTGGCCGACGCGATTGAGGCGGTGATCGGGGCGGTATATCTCGACGGCGGCATCGGCGCGGCCGACAATGCCGTCGGCCGACTCCTCGGCTCGCGCATCGATGCAGCTGCCCGCGCTCCCGGCCACGCCGACTTCAAGACAAGGCTCCAGGAACTGGCGGCCCGTCTAGGATTCGCCCCGCCGGTCTACGAAGTGACCACCAGCGGGCCTCCGCACGACACGATGTTCGAAGCCAGGGTTCATGCCGGCACCGCCAGCGGCATCGGCAGGGGAAGCAGCAAGAAGGACGCCGAACAGCACGCGGCCGAGATCGCCTACGCGACTCTCGCCCCAGAGGCCCAGCGGCCCGTGAGCGCAGCGAACAAGAGCGGGCAATCAGAGGCCCAGCGGCCCGTGAGCGCAGCGAACAAGCGCAGCGAACAAGAGCGGGCAATCAGAGGCCCAGCGGCCCGTGAGCGCAGCAAGAAGGAGCGGGCACACCGAGTCCGACCGTGTTGCGGAGGTCAAGTCATGAGCACATCGCGCTCGAACCGGGGCCTCGCCTTCGAGCTGCCGGAAGTCGAGACGATACGGCGGGACCTCGAACGCGAGATCATCGGTCGCAAGGTCAAGACCGCAGAGGCCTCGAGCATGAAATGCCTGCGCCGCTACCACACCCGCAAGGCCTTCACCTCACAGTTGGAGGGAGCCAAGATCACCGACGTGAGGCGGGTGGGCCTGTACCTGATGATCGAGCTCAGCACCGAGATGCAGCTTGTGCTGTCGCTCGGCTCGTCGGGTTCGCCCCGCCGCAACGCCAACAAGCATCCCAGGGTCGCGGGCACCGAAGTGGTGATCTCTTTCACGCAGTACGGCCAGTTGCGCTTTGTGGACCCCGAGGGCACAGGTCAGCTGTTCGTGGTGCCTTGCGACGACTTCTCCACAGCCCTGCCGGATGTGGCTGAACTCGGCCTCGATCCGGTCGCCAAGCCGATCTCCTGGACCGAGATGGGTCGGCTTCTCCTGCAGAGGGACACGAAGCTCAAGACTCTGATCACCGACGACACATTCGTGGTCGGCATCGGCGACATCTACGCGGACGAGATCCTGTTCGAGGCGGGGGTGCGCTTCGACCGGATCGCCAACACCCTGTCCACTCAGGAGATCCGCCGCCTGCACCGGGCGCTCGTCGGCACGATGCACGACGCTATGAAGTACCGGGGGACGTCGGTCCCCGCTCGCCCCTTCGTCGATCCGTTCGGCCAGCCGGGCAGCTATGCGGGCCACCTCAAGGTATGGGGTCGGCACGGAGCGCTGAGCGAGAGGTCGAGGACTCCGATCAAGCGGACCAAGTTCCGCGGCAGCTGGACCTACTACTGCGACACGCAGGTCTGAGCACCGCCATTTTCTGACGTTCAGCAGGCCGGGGGATACCCGGTTCCGAGAACCGACCGAACTAGCGTCGCGCCCGTGTATCTGAAGACGCTGACGCTGAAGGGCTTCAAGTCCTTCGCCGAGCCGGCCTCGATCCGCTTGGAGCCGGGGGTCACAGTGGTCGTCGGCCCTAATGGAAGCGGCAAGTCGAACGTTGTGGACGCGGTGGCCTGGGTTCTGGGCGCCCAAGCGCCCAGCGCGGTGCGCTCCGCTCGGATGGACGATGTGATCTTCGCGGGCACGGCCCACAAGCCTGCACTGGGCCGGGCCGAGGTCTCGCTGACGATCGACAACTCCGACAGAATGCTGCCGATGGCGGCCAGCGAGGTGCGGATCACCCGCACCCTGTTCCGCAGCGGCGAGTCGACCTACGCGCTGAACGGCACCCCGTGCCGGCTGCTGGACATCGTCGAGCTGCTCTCGGACACCGGCGTGGGCCGCCAGCAGCACATGATCGTGTCGCAGAGCCAGATAGACGCCGTTCTGAACGCCCGCCCCGCCGATCGCCGGGTGGTAGTGGAGGAGGCGGCCGGAATCCGCAAGTACCGCAAGAGGCGGGAGCGGGCCGAGCGCCGACTGCTCGCCAGCGACGGGGACCTGACCCGGATGAGCGACCTCCTGAGGGAAGTGCGTCGGCGGCTGCGCCCCCTGCAGAAGCAGGCCGAGGCAGCCCGCCGGCATGCCGATCTGCTGTCCGAACTGGAGGCGCTGCGAGTGCACCTGGCCGGCCGCGAGATCGCCGGCATGCGCGAGCAACTGCGGCTCCACAAGGAGCAGGGGGAGGCTCAGGCGGTTCTGCAAGCCGATCTTCGAGCCGAACTCGACGATCTCAACGCCAGCGTTGCCACCGACGAGCAGCGGCTGGCCCGCCACGGAATGGACGACCACTCAGAGCGCCTGGCCCGCCTCGAAGGGCTCCGGGCCAGAGCGGCCGGTCTGGCCGCCGTCGCGGTCGAGCGCCAGCGGGGCATCGAGCACCAGAGGGCCGCCCTCGCCGACCATGATCTGGCTGCGGGACTGCAAGCCGAGCTGGAGCGTTGCCGAAAGGAGCTCTCCGCGGTCGTGTTGTCGGCCGCGGCGGCCGACTCCGATCGCCGCCGTCTCGAGCATTTGCAGGAACGCTTGGAAGCCGACCGAGCCGCGTTTGGGGCCCGATGGGGCGACGTGATGGGGTTCGACGTCGGTATGGCGAGCGAGGCTGCCGAGGCCAGGGGCGAGCTGTCGGCGCTGCAGTCGACGATCGAGCTCAGCCAATCGGAGCAGCATCGCCTCGCCGAACGATTGGAGGAGTCCGAGCGTCGCCTGCAGGACTTGGCCGGGCGGGTTGACGACCACCGCGGCGAATTGGACCGGTGCGACCGGCGGATCGCGGCGCGGCGTGCGGAGCTCGCGGTGGCGGAGGCCGCTCTAGCTGATGCCTCGAGTGCGCTGGAAGGCGCGGTCGAGGCCCGTGCGGAGGCCGAGGGCGAATTGCGGCACTGGACCGCGAGGAGCGAGGCCCTCGCAATGGCCCTCGAAGAGGCCGCCAGACCGGTGCCCGTCGATGTGCAGGCCGCGACCGATGACGTCTTGGGACTGCTGGGGGGCCTGGTGGAGGTGGATCCAGGCGTCGAAGCCGCCTTCGCGGCCGCGGCCGGCGACGCGATCAGCGCTGTCGTGGTGCGGCACGCCGCCACGGCCCGACGCGTGCTCGACAGCGTAGAGGCCAGCGATGCCGGCGCGGCGGTGATCGCCCTGGAGGGCAACGGCTCTGACGGCGCGACCGGTATGCCGGTGCACCGCCTCGGGCTGGAGCCGTTGCGGGGTCGTGTCCGCGCCGCCGATCCGGATGTGGACCGCCTCCTGGACGTGCTGCTCGCCTCCACGGCCCTCGTGGAGGGCGATTGGCGTACCGCGGCCGACACCTGGATGCGGCACGCCGGTGTTGTCGTGGTCACCCCGGCCGGCGACCGGTTGAGCAGCCGAGGTTGGCGACTCGGCGTGCACGGCGCGGCCGGGCTCCGGCCCGCGCTGGCAGAGGCCGAACAGCGGGTCGAGGCCGCGCGCAAGGCGCGTGAACGGGCCGATGCCGCCTGCGAATCAGCCCGGAGCGGACTGGACGAGAGTCGAGAAAGAGTCGACGAGTTCGGTGGTCGACTGGCCGCAATCGAAGGTTCCGCGGCGTCGGCGACCGACGCCATCAATCGCGCCGAGTCCGATCGCCGTGACCTCGACACCGCGAGCAGCACCCTGCGCGACCACCTGACGGAGACAACCCGCCGTCTCGACGAGGCTGTCGGCAGGGCTGCACAGATCGAATCAAGGCTGCCCGAGTTGGAGCAGGCCGAGGCCAAGGCCCGACAGCGAAGCCGTGAGGCGGCTGAGGCCCGCTCATCCCTCGACCGGCGTGCATCCGAGGTGGCGTTGATGGCCGCTGAGCAGAGCGCAACCGATGCCGGGCTGGAGCAGCGCCAGCAGATGCTGCAAGCCCGTGCTTCTGAATTGGAGGACCGGCTGGCTCGTCACCGTGCTTCGCGGGCCGCAGCCACCGATCGCATGGCCGGGCTGGAGCGCGAGGCGACCGTGCTCGACGCGCTCAGACGGGCGGTGGAGGAGCGGACGGGGATCCTCAACGCGGGCCTAGCCGAGATCCGGGAGGTACGTCGCAGGCACTCAGAGGAGGTCCGGGCCCTGGCCGCGAGCCTCGACGACCTGCGACGCCGGCATGCCGACGCCGAGAGTCGCTACGACACCCTGCGCCAGGCTGAGAGCCGCCGTGACATCGAGGAAGCCGAGCTGCGCACCTTGCTGCAGGGGGCGGTCGAGCGTCTGCGCGACGCCTACGGCCTGTCCCCGCAACAGGCAGCCTCCGCACCGTTGCCGGAACTGCCCGACGGACTCGGCCCCGACCAGCGGATGGATCAGCTGGCTGCCGAGTTGGAGATAATGGGTCCCGTCAATCCCCTGGCTCTGGCCGAGTACGACGAGCTCTACGAGCGTCACGAGTTGCTCAGCGGCCAGATGGACGACATCCGGGCGGCCCGCAGGGACCTCAACAGGGTGATCCGGTCGATCGACGCGGAGATCAAGACGGTGTTCAGCTCGGCCTTCGTCGATGTGGCCGCCAACTTCGAGGTGCTCTTCGAGGCGCTGTTCCCGGGTGGCGAGGGGCGCCTCAGCCTCACCGAACCCGATGACCTGCTCGATACCGGCATCGAGATCTCGGCCAAGCCGTCAGGCAAGAACGTGAAGCGGCTGTCGCTGCTCTCGGGCGGGGAGCGGACCTTGGCCGCGCTGGCCTTCCTGTTCGCGGTGTTCCGTAGCCGGCCTTCGCCCTTCTATGTGATGGACGAGGTGGAGGCCGCTCTCGACGATGTCAACCTCCATCGCTTCCTGAAGCTCATAGACGAGTTTCGCACCGATGCACAGCTCGTGATCGTCACCCACCAGAAGCGGACCATGGAGGCTGCCGACTGCCTGCAAGGGGTCTCGATGAAGCCCGGCGGCTCTTCCATGGTCGTGTCCGAGCGCGTCTCCGACGCCGCCTGATCCGGCGACCAGTCGAGGTCCTGCTGCCAAGGCTGGTAGTCGCCCGCCACTACCGAACATGCGCGGGCAGGTGCAAACCCGTCGCGTCGGGGCGGGTGTCTCCCGCTCTCGCTCGCTGCGCTCACGGGCCGCTCGGGCCACGGCCTCGCCTGGATGAACCTGATTCGCTTGCCTACCCGCTCGGCCTCTAGCTGCTCTCTCACCTGTTCGGCCTAGCTTTAGAGTGCGATGCAGGATTCCGACGCCGTCAGCCGGACCGCGGTGGTCAGGCCGCCGGAAACCAACCGCGCGGTCTCGCGAGCCGCCCCGGCGGCTCGACGACCAGCGTGGCAGGTCGCCGCGGTGGTGATCCTGGCGTGCCTGGTCCTCGTCGCCGGAACGACCCTCGGAGTGATTCTGTCCAATGGCCGGCAGGACGCGGGACCCGCCCCGGGGCTGAGACCGGCCTCACCCGATGAGGTCGCCGCGGTCAACGGTTCCGGGGCTCCCGCGGACGGCGAGCAATCGACCGGCGAGCAATCGACCGGCGAGCAGCCGGCCGTCGAGCCGCTCCCGGCCGGCGAAGCGCAGATCGACGAACGTTCGGAACCCGGCGAGGGAGCATCCTCAGACGGGCCGGCTGCCGCCCTGGCCGAGCAGGTTCCGGATCCGGCCGTCCCGCAGTATCCCGCGCCGACCGTCTCCGAGGAGCCGGTGGTGGCCGTGGCTGAAGCGCTCAGCCCGTCCGTAGTGCTCGTCGAGGTCGATGCTCAGATCGGCTTCGGTCTGGGCTCCGGCATCGTTTGGGACGCCCAGAACGGGTACATCGTCACCAATCAGCATGTCGTGACAGGCGCCGACGGCGTGATCATCACCTTGTCGGACGGGACCCGTCTCGACGGCGAGGTCGTCGGTGGGTCGTCCGGGCACGACGTGGCGGTGGTACGGGTCGATCCGGAGGCCGCTGAACTGGTGGCCGCCACCTTCGCGCCGGCCTCGTCGGTGCGGGTGGGCCAGCTGGCCGTGGCCATCGGCAGCCCCCTCGGCCTGACGGGCACGGTCACCGCGGGGATCGTGAGCGCTGTGAGGATCCAGGTCCAGGGCGGTTCCGATCCGAACTCGCCGGTGCCGGTGGAGATGATCCAGACCGACGCCGCCATCAACCGCGGCAACTCCGGCGGCGCGCTGGCCGACTGGCAGGGCCGGGTCATCGGGATGAACACGATGATCCAGACCACCACGGGCGGCAGCATCGGTCTGGGCTTCGCCGTTCCCAGCGACACCGTCGATCTGATCGCCACCCGCATCATCAACGGGGAGTCGCTGGAACTCGGGTATCTCGGCATCAGCGGCCAGGCCGGCGCGGGCGACGACGTGGGAGTGATAGTGGCCGAAGTCCTGCCCGGATCCCCGGCCGCGGAGGCCGGGCTGGAGGCCGGCGACGTGATCGTCAGCCTCGACGACGAGCCTATGCGCGACATCGCCGAGCTCTCGGCGGCCATCAAGCTGCGTCGGCCCGGTGAAACTATTGAGTTGACGATCAGGCGGGGCGGCGACCTCTACGTCGCCACGGCCGTGCTGGACGCGCTGGGATGACGTTGGAGATCATTGTCGGCCTTGTCGTGCTGGCGGCCGTGGTGCTGGCCGCGGCCACCGTGGTGCGCAGGCGCCGCCGTCTGCCGGCCGTTCGTGCCCTCGAAGATGCGGCGGCGGCGGGCGAGGTCGCGGATCGGGTTGTCGGCCGCCTGGCCGATAGGGCTGCCGGAAGTACAGAGCGGTCGACGGTCTCGCTGCGCGACCGCCTGTCGAAGGCTCGCACGGCGCTGACCGGGTCGTTGGGGTCCGCCCTGGAGCGGACCTCGATCTCCATCGAAGCGTGGACCGAAGTGACCGAGGCTCTGATCAGGGCCGATGTCGGGTTGGGAGCCAGCTCCGAGATCGTCGATGCGGCGAGGTCGCGGATCGAAGCAGCCGGACATGATCCCGCCGACGCGAAGACGGCGCTGCAGGCCGAGCTGCGCGAGCGGCTCGGAGGCTTCGACCGGTCGCTGGCTCGACGCTCCGGCGGCGAGGGCCCGTCGGTGTGGCTGTTCGTCGGGGTCAACGGCACGGGAAAGACCACCACCATCGGCAAGCTGGCCAAGCGCGAAGTCGATGTCGGCAGCCGGGTGGTGCTGGCCGCAGGTGACACGTTCCGGGCCGCGGCCTCGGACCAGCTGGCCATGTGGGCCGAGCGTTCCTCCACTCACATCGTGCGGGGCGCCGCCGGTGCCGACCCCGCGTCGGTGGTGTACGACGCGGTCGAGTCGGCTGCGGCCAGAGGGGCGGATCTGGTGTTGGCCGACACCGCGGGTCGGTTCCACACCGAGCAGAACCTCATGGCCGAGCTGCAGAAGGTGAGGCGGGTGGCGGACAGGGGATCGGGCGTTGTCACCGAAACCCTCCTGGTGCTCGATGCCACCACTGGTCAGAACGGCTTGGCTCAAGCGCGGCAGTTCACCGAGGCCGTCGACGTCACTGGGGTGGTGCTCACCAAGCTGGACGGCTCTGCCAAGGGCGGGATCGTGGTGGCTGTGCAGGCTGAGCTCGGAGTGCCGGTGAAGCTCATCGGAGTCGGTGAGGGAATCGCCGATCTCGTGCCCTTCGACACCTCGGAGTTCGTGGAGGCCTTGTTCGCCTGAGCCCGGCGCGCCCCCCGGCTTTGTTCGCCTGAGGCGGAGTCCATGTCGAGACCCTCCGGGTAGTGTGGCCCGGCCATGTTCGACACGCTGACTGGTCGTTTCGAGAGCGTCTTCTCCAGGCTTCGCGGCCGGGGACGGCTCTCTGCGGAGGATGTCGATGCCGCTCTGCGGGAGATCCGGGTCGCCCTGCTCGAGGCCGACGTCAATCTGGACGTGGTCACGAGCCTCACAGGGCGCATCCGCCAGCGAGCCGTCGGCGAGGAGCTCTCCCGGGCGCTCAACCCCGCCCAGCAGGTGACAAGGATCGTGCTCTCCGAACTCACCACGAGCCTGGGGGGTGAGCGGATGGCCATCACCTACGCGTCGAAGCCGCCCACCGTGATCCTGCTGGCCGGTCTGCAGGGGTCAGGCAAGACCACCAATGCGGCCAAGTTGGCCCAATGGTTCCTGCGCCAGGGCCGCAGCCCACTGCTGGTCGGTGCCGACCTGCAGCGCCCCGCGGCCGTGGCGCAGCTCCGCACGCTCGGTGAGCGCGCCGGCGTGCCCGTCTTCAGCCACTCTCGCAGCCCGGTCAAAGCGGCATCGGCCTCGCTGGCTGAGGCAGCCCGCACGGGCCGTGATGTGGTGATCGTCGACACCGCCGGACGTCTGGCCATCGACACCGAGATGATGGACCAGGTTCGCCGGATCTCCAAGGCGGTGCGGCCCCATTACACCTTCCTGGTGGTGGACGCCACGGTCGGCCAGGACGCGGTGAAGTCGGCCAAGGCTTTCCACGACACGCTGGCCCTCGACGGTGTGATCCTCACGAAGCTGGACGGCGACGCTCGGGGCGGTGCCGCACTGTCGGTGAAGGAGGTGGTGGGACGGCCCATCGCCTTCGCCTCCAACGGTGAGAAGCTGGAGGACTTCGAGCCGTTCCATCCCGACCGTCTCGCCAGCCGCATCCTGGGGATGGGCGACGTCGAGACGCTGATCGACAAGGCTGAGGCCGCCTTCGAGGCCGAGCAGGCCGAAGAGACCGCGTCCCGATTGCTTGAGGGAACCTTCACGTTCGACGACTTCCTGGCCACCATGCAGCAGGTTCTAGGTATGGGCAACCTGCGGAGCATTCTCGGCATGATGCCGGGCGTGCCGCGGGAGATGCGCGATGCCGATGTCGACGAGAGCCGCATCGGGCGCATCACCGGCATGATCTGTTCGATGACACCCGCGGAACGGGCCGAGCCCGACATCATCGACGCCTCCCGGCGCCAGCGCATCGCGGCCGGTTCGGGCTGCCGCTCCGCCGAGGTGAAGGCGCTGGTCGATCAGTTCAAGCAGATGCGGTCGATGATGAAGGGTCTCGGAGGTCTCGGCAGCAAGCGGCCCGCGGCCGCGGCAAGAGCCCGATCGTCCAAGCAGGCCGGGAGGTCGAGGGGAAAGTCGTCGGCTTCCAAGCGGCGCGGCACGGGCGGCCGCACCACGCCCAAGGGGCCGGTGCCCATATCCAAGGCGCCTCTGACCCTTCCAGGGTTGGAAAAGGGTGACTGGCCCGGGTTGAATTGACCCGTCGTACAGACGCCTAGCAGATCAGAGGACTCACATTGGCCGTCAAGTTGCGCCTCATGCGGATGGGGAAGAAGAAGCAGCCCACCTACCGCGTTGTGGCGGCAGACTCTCGCGCGCCCCGCAACGGGCGCTTCATTGAGATAATCGGGATCTACGAGCCCCGCCAGGAACCTTCGGTGGTGCGGATTGACAACGACCGGGCCCTGCACTGGCTGCGCCACGGTGCCCAGCCCACCGAGCGGGTGGAGAAGCTCTTGAGGATCAGCGGTGCCTGGGAGACCTTCCGCCGCGGGCCGGATGCAGACGATGCCAAGGCCGCCGCCACCGACGCCGGGGACGCAGGCTCGTGAGCGATCTGGCTCCCACCGCCGAGGCGATGTGCCGCTACGTCGTCACCAGCATCGTCGACGATGCCGATGCGGTGCAGGTCACCGCGACGTCGGCTGGGACCGACGCCGTGCGCCTGGATGTCCGAGTCGCCCAGGGGGAGATGGGCCGGGTCATCGGCAAGAGAGGCCGCGTGGCCCACGCCATCAGGACTCTCGTGCGCGCTGCCGGGTCGCGCGACGATGTGGACATCGAGGTCGAGTTCGTCGACTGAGGCCGAGCGGGCCGGCATCAGCCTCATGACGGTCTCCCGAATCTTCGAGCGAGGCCCCGGGCCCGAGCGGCCCGTGAGCGCAGCGAACAGGAGCGGGAGTGACTGACCCCTCTGACTCGTCGGGGGCGTCCTCAGCGCCTCTGCTTGAGATAGGCCGCGTCGGGCGGCCCCACGGCACCGGCGGCGAGGTCACGGTCACGCTGGTGTCGAACCGGCCCGAGCGCCTGGCGCCGGGATCGGAACTGCAGACCGATCTGGGAACCCTTCAGGTGATGGCGGCCCGACCTCACAACAAGCGACATCTCGTCACGTTCGCCGGCATCGACGATCGCAGCAAGGCCGAGGCTTTGCGGGGCCTGGTCCTGCGAGCCGAACCGATGGTGGACCCCGACGAGCTGTGGGTCCATGAGTTGATCGGGGCGCGGGTGGTGGACCAGTCCGGCACGGACCGGGGCGTCGTGGACGCCGTTGTGGCCAATCCGGCCGGGGATCAGCTCGAACTCGTCGACGGCACCCTCGTGCCGCTGTGCTTCGTTGTCGACTCGGTAGCCACAGAACGCATAGAGGTCGACGTTCCCGACGGACTGTTCGATCCCTCCTAGCGTCGTGAGTTTCCGCATCGACATCTTCACGATTTTCCCGGACTTGGTGGAAGCCATGGCCTCGGCCTCCGTCATCGGGCGCGCCCGCACTGCCGGCACGCTCGACGTGAGGGTCCACGACATCCGGATGGCTGCTGCTGACGGCCATCGCAGCACCGATGACGCTCCCTTCGGCGGGGGAGCAGGAATGGTGATGATGCCCCAGCCCCTGTTCGACGCGGTGGAGGCAGTCGAGCCGCCCCGGCCGCTGTACTACCTCTCACCCGCAGGCCGTCGCTTCGACCAGGACATGGCCGGCGAGTTTGCCTCCGGGGCGGGGTTCTCCATGCTCTGCGGCCGGTACGAGGGCGTCGACGAGCGCGTCTGCGAGCATCTGGTCGACGGAGAGGTCTCAGTCGGCGACGTGGTATTGGCCGGCGGCGAGGCCGCCGCCCTGGTGGTGCTGGAGGCGGTGGCGCGATGCGTGCCCGGAGTGCTCTCCAACGAGGCTTCCACCACGGAGGAGTCCTTCCGCGACGGGCTGCTGGAATACCCGCAGTACACCCGGCCGGCAAGTTTCCGGGGCTGGTCCGTGCCCGAGGTGCTGCTGTCGGGCGACCACGCGAGGGTGGCGCGTTGGCGCCGGGCCCAGTCGCTGGCCCGCACCATCGAGCGCCGCCCCGACCTGATCGAGGGCCGCGGCGGGCTCAGCGACGAGGAACGTGAACTTCTGATCGAGCACGGGCTCGATGCGGCCACCGGGAGGTGAAGCCGTCGTAGAGGCCTCCGGCTCCGGCACAGGTGGAGGCGAGGACCGGCAGTCGTAGACTCGCCCGGCCCGGCCACCGAGGCCCATGTGAGCGGAGACGATCATGAACCCCACCGACCTCGTTGATGCGCAGAGCCTTCGCGACGACATTCCCGAGTTCCAACCGGGCGACACCGTCCGTGTGCATGTGCGGGTGGTGGAGGGGAACCGGGCCCGCACCCAGGTGTTCGAGGGCATCGTCACCCGGCGCCAGGGCAGCGGTGTGCGCGAGACCTTCACCGTGCGCAAGGTGAGCTTCGGTGTGGGCGTGGAGCGGACGTTCCCCGTGCACACCCCGGTGATCGATCGCATCGAGCGCGTCACGCAGGGCGATGTGCGCCGAGCGAAGTTGTACTACCTGCGCGATCGCGTCGGCAAGGCGGCCAAGGTCAAGGAAAAGCGCTATCGCTGACCTCCAGTCCGGTGCCGCGCATCGGAGTGGCCGATCCCCGGACCGTTCAAGGCAAGCCCGCGGCGCTTGGGGTGAGCGTAGGGTTGCTCGCTGGTACCGCGAGGCCGGCTACGAGATCCTGGACCAGAACTGGCGGGTGCGCTCGGGCGAGCTGGACCTGGTCCTGTTCCGGGACGGGGAGATCGTGTTCTGCGAGGTGAAGGCCCGCCGCTCCGAACGCTACGGCACGGCCGCCGAGGCGGTCGACCGGCGCAAGCAGATCCGCATCAGATCACTGGCCGCTCAGTGGCTGGAGTCCAACGATCGGCGGGGCCGGGTCCGCTTCGATGTGGCCACCGTCACCGGCGTCGAAGTCAACGTCATCGAGGGCGCCTTCTAGCGCTCGGCGCGTCTTCTCGTGACCAGCGCTGAAGAGAGCACCGCAAGCCGGTGGAGGGAGCCTTCCAGCTTTCGTCGCGTTTTGTCGCGATATGCGCCCAAAGACGCGATGAGAGCCGGTGGAGAATGCTTCGAAGCTGCTCGAGGGCGCGTCGGCCTGCCCCAACTACCGGTCCGCGGCTGGCGGCGGCGACCGCGACCTGGCATGGCTCCCGCGCCGCGCCGCGCGGAGTCGATCGCGACGCACTCTCGACGACTGGTGGTGACACCTGGTGGTCTGTCGCTCAATTGCTTGACCACTCTGATTCGCCATTTGCCAACGTCAAGAGCTCATTGCCCGGCACCGCCATCTCGGCGACGCAGCACTAGCCGAGCGTGAAGAGCGGCTCGTGTTGCGGGTTCTGGGGCCGGTTGGGCACCCGCCGGGGTTGTGCGGTTCGGGGTGTTGGAGACTGTGTCGTCGTGGTGGCGGGCGGGCCGTCGTCGTGTCGGGGTGGTGCGGTCCGGCGTGTTGGAGACTGTGTGGACGCGGAAGGCGTTGTGTTGGTGCTCCGGGGTGGGGCGGGACCGGCGCGGCCGGGGTTGTTGGTGGCCGGTTTGAACATCGGTGGCGCTTCAGGGGCGTGGGCGGGTCCGTGGTGGGTCCGGTCGGGTGGGTGCAAGGTGTGCCAGCCGTCGGGGCTCTTGTGGATTTGCCAGTTGTGGTGGTGGATCCGGTGGTGGCAGCTCCAACACGCCGGCACCAGGTTGTCGAGTTTGGTGGGTCCGCCTTGTGAGGCCGCGTCGATGTGGTGGCCCTGGCAGATGCCGGGGTTGGCTCCGCAGTGGAAGCAGCCGCCCCATTTGGCGATGAGGAGCTGCCACTGGGCCTCGGTGACGGTGCGGCGCGATTGGGTGCGCCAGATGGGCTTGCCCTTGCGGTCATAGACGACGCCGGTGAGCTTGGCGTTGCAGGAGAGTTGTTCGAGCACCGCCTTCGGGAGCCGCTCGCCGTCGGGGAGCTCGGCGATGAGTTCGCCGGTGTCGTCATCGACGTGGGCGACTACGCAGATGTCCGCGAAGGGCTTGCCGCCACCCAGGTTCGTGGTGCTGGAGGTGAGGTTGTCGAGGGCGTCGGCCATGCACTGGTCGAAGCTGCGCCGCTGGCTGTCACCGGCGTGTTGCTTGTCGTCGTCGTAGAGGCGGCGGGCCTCGGTTCGCAGCCGGTTGGTGATCTGGTGTCCGGTGACGGTGTCGAACTGGCCACGCAGGTGCACCATGCCGTCGTCGGCGTCGAAGACGCGCACACAGCGGCGGGCCCGCTGGCGGCGATGCTCGGAGGCCCCGCCGTCGCCGTCGTGATCGGCGGTCCAGCGGCGGGCCTCGCGAACGAACTGCTCGGGCCGCATAGACGCCGCCTTGTCCAACAGCTCCCCATCGGCTGCAACAGCTTCGGTGCCAGCCCGCTCGATGGCCTCAGCGAGCCGCTTGGCGTTGGCCCGTGACACCTTGCCCGACTCCACAGCGTCGCGCACCGCGGGCACAGCCTCGATCACCCGTGCCGTCTTGACCTGGCCCAACGCGTCCCGCCGGAACATGCCGGTCGCGTCGGCGAGGACCTGGGCGCCGCCGTCGCCGTGGCGTTCGGCCTGGGCGATGATGCGGGCCGCGCCGGCCTGGAACGCCGCACCGGCAGCCATGAACGCCTTGGAGATCTCAAGCGCCTCGCGCAACTCCTCACACGACACCGACCCCTCATTGACGCACGCCAGCATCTCGGTGGCGGCGGTCTCGGCCCGTCGGGCGCTCTCGGTCAGCATAAGGACAGTATCCCACACCACTATGACAACTGTCAAGCATTTACATGCAATTCAACGACAAGATTTCATCGACCGTGAACCGGTGCCAAGCGCATGCCAGAGTCCATCGAAACGGTATAGCAAGGGGCGTCGTGACAGTATCGCGGCACTGGAGGTCAAGTTCGCCGCAACCGTGGGCGACCGCGACATCAGCATCTCCGATGGCTCGCCGACAGCGTCGGGCTCGAACTCGCCGGCGCCGCCGTGGTCACCACCGGAACCGAGGCCTACCGCCGCCGCGACGACATCGCAGTGATCCCGGCCGCGCTACTCGGCCCCTGACCGCAACCGCAACAGCCCAGCAGCAAGACGCTCCGCCCCGGCCGCGCCCATCTGCAGATGCCGTGCCGCTGGCATCGCAGTCACCACCGATGAGTTCGCTCCACATCTGCTTCAAGGCGTCTTCGTCTTCGCTGGTTTCGCAGCATTGCTTGGAAGAAAGCCCAGACAGCCCTTGACTCTTCCAGCCAGGCGGGGTTGGGGTGGATTTCCAGGACCCGGTCCTGCGAGCCGTGCGTGTTGGGGTCTTGCTCTGTGATTGTGTGAACAGGATCGGCGGTACTGGTGGTCAACGATCCCGAGCACACGATGGTGTTGTTGGTGCGCGACCCGCAGCTGTGGATATAGCCGGCGGAGACCGCGGTGAGGCTGCCTGATGGGGCGTCGGATCTCCCATCGGGTTCCGGCCCCAGCACACGCTGGTGCCGTCGGTGCGCAGCCCGCGACTATGGGCGCCGCCGGCGGAGACCGCGGTGAGGCTGCCTGATGGGGCGTCGGTCTGCCCGGCCCGGTTGTCGCCCTAGCACACGATGGTGCCGTCGGTGCGCAGCCCGCAGCTATGGCCGTTGCCGGCGGAGACTGCATTGAATTGGCGCGACCCCCTTGTTCAAGCAGGAAGGACCACCGGGCGGGCTACGCCGTAGCCAACAGGCCGCGGGCGTCTTCTGGTGTGCCGCCCACTATGTGAGAGCGCGCGCGGCCCGGCTGCCGGGCAGCGCGTCCATGCTGTCGCGCACGTCGATCACCCGCACGCCGGGCACGGCGGTGGCGACCCGGATCGCCGATTGGATCGCTTCCCACCGGGTTGGGGCCTCTCGGTCGAATTCGACGGTTCGGCGGCCGGGGTTGCATCGCGTACCTAGCCATAGGCGTCGGGAACCACGAGGAAGCCCGCTGGAGTACCACTAGCGCTTGGTGCACCTGTCCCAGCACCCCCGGTGCCAGTGGCGGCGCAGGTCGGGCGCCTCCACGGGCACTACGACGTAGTGGCCGGTGCCGGCCGCGATGGTGCGGTTGCAGTTGGGACAGATGTAGTCCTTGCCGGCCAGGTAGGACTGAATGAAGCGGACCTCCACTTCTCCGAGGCGCTCTGGATCGTCCACGGACTCAGCCCAGCAGCGCCCACACCACCAAAGCGACGGCCACGAGCAGCCCTGCGGCCACGAAGACAAGGTCAGAGGGCCGGCGCTGGCGGGGACGGGTGGGGTCGAAGCCCATGACGCAAGTATCGTGCAGCGGCGATCCCTCCGCACCTCATCGCATCGTGCCTCGCCGTCGACTCCCGGACCTCACGTGCCATGCTTCGCTGCCGCCGACTCCTTCACCGCCTCCTGCTGGCGGCCCTGATCGCCGCGATCGCCGCGGTCGGCGCCTGCGCAGCCGATGACGTGCCGGAGGTTCCCGTCGGGCCGGACGGCTTCCCGGACCGTGAGCTGGTGGCGGGGCGGCAGGTCTACATCGACCGCTGCGCCAACTGCCACGGAAACGACGGGGGCGGGGGACGGGGCACGAAGCTGTCGGACGGGCGGATGATCACGCAGTACCCAAATGTCGACGATCAGGTCGAAGTCATCGTCGATGGGGTGCGGTCCATGCCCGC
>JAGWAO010000048.1:0-16107 GCA_021296315.1 Acidimicrobiia bacterium
TCCGTTGATGGCCATCGGAGAGGGCACCAACGAGATCCAGCGCACGATAATCGCCAAGGGCCTGATGAGACGGGCCCGGGGCGGCTGAGGGTCGCCATGTCCGAGAATTGGCAGCCGTTCGCCCCCTGTGGGGAGCGTTCTGCTGCCAGTTATGGGCGGTGTGCGGGCACGCGGAGGAATTGGCAGCCATTCGCCCCTTGTGGGGAGCGTTCTGCTGCCAGTTCGTGTCGGGCGGGCCCCGATCAGCAGCCGATGACGGGTTGGACGACTGGTCGGGGAGGACGACGATGAGCCGCACGAGAGAACTGGCCGACGCTGTCCACGGAATCGGGTTCGACTCGCTGGACCGGACGGAGATCGAGGCGGTGCGTCGCCTGCTGCTGGATCATCTTGGAGTGGCCGCGGCCGGGTCGATGACGGACTCCGCGGCCGCGTTCCGGCGCGCGATAGGCCGCTTCGCCCACGACGAGAGCGCCGCGCTGCCCGTGATCGGCGCGGGCGTCGTCGCGGCCGCGGTCCCCGCGTCGATGGCCAACGCCGTGGCCGGCCATTCGATCGAGTACGACGACGTGCACAACTCCTCCTCCAGCCACCCCGGCGTAGTGGTGTACCCCGCGGCCATGGCCGCTACCGCTCTGGCCGGCGGCGACGAGAGGGACCTCGTCCGGGCTGTGGTCATCGGTTTCGAGGTGATGTGCCGGGCCGGCCGGGCCGCTGATCCCGCCGCGCACTACGCCCGTCACTTCCATCCCACCGGCACCATCGGCACGCTCGGTGCGGCGGCTGCGGCTGCAGCCGCCCTGGGCCTAGATGCCGACGGCCTCAACTCCGCGGTCGGGATCTCGGTGAGCATGGCATCGGGCAGCATGGAGTTCCTCGCCGACGGCGCCTGGAACAAGCGCCTGCACCCTGCGCTGGCTGCTCGCAACGGGGTGGAGGCTGGACTGCTGGCCGCCGACGGCTATATGGGAAACGTCGACGGCATCTGCGGCGACCGCGGTTTCCTGGCCGCCCACAGCGAGGCCCCGTCGCCGGACCGGCTGCTCGAGGGCTGGGGCGAACGGCCGCTGGAGGTGGTGGACACCAGCATCAAGCGCCACACCTGCTGCCGCTACAACCAGGGTGCCATCGACGCTCTGCTGACCATCCGCGGCACCCACGGTGTGGGCGCCGACGACGTTGAGTCGGTGGTGATCGGGATCCCGTCGGTAGCGGTGGACATTGTGGCCGAACCGGCCGCGACGAAGCGTCGCCCCGTCTCGGTGGTGGACGCCCAGTTCAGCCTGGCTTTCGGGGCGGCTGCGGCTCTTGTGTGGGGCCGGGCCGGATTGGCCGAGTACGACGAGACACGGCTCGACGATCCGGCTGCGCTGACGCTCATGGACCGCGTGGGGTACGAGGTCGATCCCGAGATCGACCGCGACTTCCCGGAGAAGTGGCGGGCCTGGGCTCGGGTCACGACCCGGAGCGGGGACACCCACTACGAGTGGGTCGACGATCCCAAGGGCGATCCCGGCAACCCGTTCACCGACGCCGAGTGCCGCGAGAAGTTCGACGACCTGGCTTCGGCCGTCTACAGCCCCGACGCCAGGACGGCCATCGCCGAGCACGCCCTGTCCATCGGCGTTCCCGGCTCCTGGAAGGCTCTGATAGACAGCCTCACCTAAGAACGTGCGCGGATAGGTGAGAGCCCGCCGCGTCGCAGCGGTGTCCATTCCCGCTCTTGTTCGCTGCGCTCACGAGCCGCTCGGGCCACGGCCTCGCGCCGTATGGGCCGCGGTGTCCCGCCTGTTCGCTCGGCCTCTAGCCGCGACCGTCAACGACGTCGCGTAGTGTGAGTTCATGGGCGCGTGGCTGCTGGCGTTCGCGATAGCCCTGGCGCACGGGCTGCTGGCCGTATTCCTCGTCGTGGGCGCGCCGTTCATTCCACGCCGGCCCCGGATGATGGCGTGGTACCTGATCATGCTGGTGCCGACCGCGGTGGTGAACCTCGCTCGGATGCCGTGCCCGCTGACCGTCTGGGAGAAGCACTTCTTGCGCCTCGCAGGTGAGACCCCCTACCGGGGAGGGTTCATCTCCCAGTACTTCGTGGAGCCGTTCTACGCCCCCGGTCTGAGCCCGGCGGCCGAGACCGGCCTGCTCGTCTTCATGGTGGTGTGGAGCCTGTCATGGCTGCTGTACTCGGCCGTGTGGCATCTGCGGCAGCGGCTTGGCGGCAGTTCCAACCCGCAGTCCGCGCCCGCGCCGGGTTGATAGGTCAGAAGCTGATCCGGGCCTTGAGGACGAAGCGCAGGATCACCATCAACAGCATGCCGGCGACCCACAAGCCGACCGAGATGGCAGCCACGAAGGGCAGCCGGCCGTTGTTGTAGAAGCTGTACATGACGGTGGTGATCACCTCGGTGCCTGAGCGGAACAGCAGCACCGACAGCGTGAACTCCCGCATGTAGGTGATGAACGCCAGTATCAGGCCCCCCAGCAGCGCGGGCCGCAGGATGGGAAGCACGATGCGGGCCATGGTGGCCAGATTGCCCGCCCCCGAGATGCGGCTGGCGTGCTCGAGGTCGGCCGACAGCTGCACCACCGGTCCGGTCATCTGGCGCACGCCCACCGGCAGGAAGTACACCACGTAGGCCATGGCCATGATCCACAGCGTGCCGTAGATCGAGAAGCCACCCGGCAGGCTGAGGGTGATGTAGGTGTAGAGCAGTGAAGTGGCCATCACCACGGCCGGCACCATCAGGGGCAGGCTCGCCCCGTAGTCGATCATGCGGCTCCACCGGCTCTTGAACCGGACCACGCTGTAGGCGATGAGCGCGCTGAAGACCATCACGAAGAGCCCCGCACCCAACGACAGCGTGAGGCTGTTCTTGAGCGAGCGCCACAGGATCGGGTTGTCGCTGAGCTGGCGGTAGTTCTCCAGCGACGACTGGGCCAGCAGCTCGGTGTCGGGCCGGCCGATGTAGGGCAGCAGCGAGCCCACCACCACCGCGATGAACGGCAGGATCATCGTGAAGAAGAAGAACCCGCAACACGCTGCGAACACCGCCCAGCGCCAGCGACCCAGCCGGGTCGGGGTCTGGACGCTGCCCTTGCCGCTCACGGTCACATACCGCTCGCTGTGGCGGATCGACCGCAGGTACATGATCAGCACCACCATCGACGCAGCCAGCAGCACCACTCCCGTGGCCGACGCCCGACCGTGCTCGCGGGGCATCCGCACCCGCAGGGCATGGAAGATGTCGGTGGTGAAGACGTGCTCCCTGGCCGGGAACCCGAACAGCAGGGGGATCTCCATCGAGCCGAGCCCGATGATGAAGCACAGCACCGCCGCCGAAAGCAACGCGGGGCGGGACACGCCCAGAGTGACCCGGAAGAACACCGACAGCGGCGACGCCCCGTTGATCCGGGCGGCGTGCTCGTAGTCGGGCGACACGTTGCGCATGCTCGCGGCCACCACCAGGAACACCAGCGGGACCAGGTACAGCGACTGCACGAAGATCATCCCCGGCATGGAGTACACGTCGAAACCGTCCCACGGTGTGGTGGCCCGGATGAGCTCGTTGAGCATGCCGTTGCGCCCGCCGAGCAGGATGCTCCAGGCCGTCCCCGCGGCCAGCAGCGGGATGAAGTACAGCCCGATGGTGGAGAACTCCCACACGCCCCGCCAGGGGACGTCGGTGCGGGTGACCACCCAGGCCAGCAGCACGCCGATCACCAGCGGCACCACTGTCTGGCCCACCGCGAACTCCAGGGTGTTGCCGATGATGTCGCTGGACTTGTCGAAGGTGTCTCGATAGTTGTCCAGGGTCAGGGGGCCCCGTTCGGGCGGGCCGCCCTCCTGAAACGATCCCAGGATCAGCCGGTAGAAGGGCAGCACCACCAGGGTGAACACCACGACGCTCAGAACGACCCGCAGGGCGAAGGGGAACGACAGAACCCTGTGGCGCACGGCGTGCCAGAGCGCGGCACCCTCCGGAGCCGCGCCGGCCTTGGCCGGCGTTGCGTCGTCCAGTGTCTCCACCGGCTCGGTGCCGGTCTCGGTCACGAGGCGGGTTCGCCGGCCGGGAAGGCGATGACCGCCTCAGGGTCTATCGACAGCTCCACGGTGTCGCCCCGCCCTCCGAGCCGCTGGGGTGACTGGGCGATCACCATGGTCCCGCCGGCGTCGATCTCGTGCTCGTAGGCCCCGCCGAGGAACTGGGCCAGCCGGATCTCGCCGGCGACACTGGGCCGGGACGATCCCTCCTCGGTCGACGTGAACCCGTCGGGTCGGATCGCCACCGCCACGTCGGTGCCCGGCGCCATCGGCTCGGCCAGGGTGGCGGGCAGGAGTCCCCCGAGTGCCTCGACCATGCTGTCGCCGGACACCCGCCCGGCGACGATGTTCTTGACGCCCAGGAACCGGGCCACGGTCAGCGATGCCGGTGAGCGGTAGACCTCCTCGGGAGTGCCCTCCTGAAGCACCAGACCGTGGTCCATCACCAGGATCCGGTCCGACATGGCCAGCGCCTCGGACTGGTCGTGGGTCACGTACAGCATGGTCAGGCCCAGCTCCAGGTGGAGCCGCTTCAGCTCGACCCGCATGTCCTCGCGCAGGCGGGCGTCGAGGTTGGACAGCGGCTCGTCGAGCAGGAGCAGCGCGGGGTGGCCCACGATGGAGCGGGCCACCGCCACCCGCTGCTGCTGCCCGCCTGAGAGCTGGTGCGGGTAGCGGTCGACGTATTCCTCCATGCGAACGGCCCGCAGGGCCTCGGTGACCCTGCCGCGGCGCTCGCTGCGGGGGACCTTGCGGTAGCGCAGCGGGAAGGCGACGTTGGCGGCCACGCTCATGTGGGGCCACACCGCGTACGACTGGAACACCATGCTGAGGTCGCGCCGCTCGGGCTGGACCAGGATCCGGCGCTCGGTGTCGTTGACGATCTTGCCGCCGATAGCCACCACGCCGCGGGTCGGCGTCTCGATCCCGGCGAGGATCCGCAGGATGGTCGACTTGCCGCAGCCGCTCGGTCCCAGGAGGGTTACGAACTCTCCCCCGCCAGCGCGGTGACCGCGCCGAACGTCTTGTGGAGGTCGTCGGCCCGCAGAGCGAGCAGGTCCTCCGAGCCTGATGTCACCTCAGGTCGAACCATTCCTTGGCTCGCTCGACGTACCAATCGGCGTTGTTGTTGTACTCCGCCTCGGCCTTGGGCGTGCCCAGGGCCAGGATCGTCGGCTTGCCTGCCGCGGCCAGAGCCGCCTCGGGATACGGGGCGGTGGGCGAGGCCGGCACCTGGCGGACGATCTCGGCCACCGCGGCCTGGCCCTCATCGCTGAGGATGTAGTTGACGAAGGCCTCGGCGTTCTCCTTGTTGGGAGCGGTGGCCGGGATGTTCACGGTGAAGCCCACCGTGATCACGAACTCCGGCGCTATCCACACCACCGGGGCGCCCTGGTCTATCGAGGGCAGCACGAAGTCGAGATAGCAGAGCCCGAGCACCGCGAAGTTGCCCTGCACCAGCTGCTGCTGGGCCGCGGTGTAGTCCGGCTGGAACACGACGTTGTTGGCGCCGTAGCCCGCCCAGAAGGCCTCCCAGCGGTTCTCGTCCCACATCACCCGGGTCTCGATCATCATGTCGTGGGCGCCGCTGCCCACCTTGAGGATGTCCTGCATGACGATCTCGTCCCGGTACTGCGGGTCGGCCAGATCCTCCCAGGTCTCCAGCGCGTCGAGACCGAGCTCCTCGATCCGCTCGGTGTTGTAGCAGATGCCCTCGAGCAGGGTGCCGTAGGTGTGCCACGCGCCCGACGGGGCCCTCAAGTCCGCAGGAATGTTGAACTTCTCGGGAGAGTCGAAGGCGTGCAGATAGCCCAGGCTCTCCCAGATGCGCGAGAAGCCGTCCCAGCCGATGATCACGATGTCGGAGTCGATGGTCCCGGCCTCGGACTCGGTCATGAAGCGGTCGAACATCTCGGCGTCGTCGGAGCGGGTGTACTCGACCTGGATGCCCGGGTGGACCCCGTTGAAGGCGTCGATGAACGCCTCGGTCTGCTCGATGGTCCAGTCCGACCACCACACCAGCTTCCCGGACAGCTCCGGCGCGGCCTCCTCGACCGGTTCGGCCGCGGCCATGGCCGCCTCGGCCTCAGCCTTGGCGGCTTCGGCTTCTGCCATGGCCGCCTCGGCCTCAGCAGCCGCCGCGGCCTCGGCCTCTTGGGCGGCGGCCAGCTCGGCTTCCAGCTGGGCGACGGCCTCGGAGTCGGCCCCCGCCTCGGCCATGGCCGCCTCGAGGGCCGCCTCTTCGTCCGCGGCCGCAGCCGCCGCGGCCTCGGCCTCAGCGTCCGCGGCGTCCCCCCCCCGGCCCCCCGCCGGCCGCCGTTTCTGCTCTCGCCTGCTCCAGGGCAGCGGCGTCCGCCGCGCTGGTGTCCTCTGCCTCGTCGTCGCCGCACGCGGCAGCCACCAGTCCGAGTGCGAGAAGAACCGCCAGGAGCCGCAAGCCGATTCGGAACCGTCGTGATCTCATCATTTCCCCCATCGGGATAGCCTTCAGCAGCATCGCCCGGTGCTGCTGCCAACAATGGGGGCGATGCTAAAGATCTGACACTTCGGAGTCAATCCGGAATGCGGGAAGCCAGCCGGCCCGGCCTGTGGCAGGCTGCCAGCATGGGCATCGATCTGGAGGTGAATGCTATGACTGCAGACGCTGGGTTCCTCGATGAGGGAGTGGCCCATGTCCTCAACCTGATCGGAGGGCCGGGCGGCCCGCCGAGTGTGGAGGCGCTGAGGTCGCGCTCGCCGTTGATCAGCGAGCTGAAGGGGCCACCGGAGCCCGTTGACACCGTCAAGGACCTGTCCATCGATGGGCCGGGGGGCGACTTGAGGCTGAGGCTCTACCACCCCGGCGGCGAGACTGCTCCGCCCCTCCTTGTGTACCTGCATGGTGGTGGTTTCGTCATCGGCGATCTCGAGATCCAGGACGGTCTGTGTCGAGCCCTCGCCAACCGTGCCGGCTGTGCCCTGCTATCGGTCGACTACCGGCTGGCGCCCGAGCACCCCTTCCCGGCCGCGCTCGACGACACCTCCGCCGCCCTTGAATGGGCGGCCGCCAATGCCCCGCAACTCGACGCGGACCCCCTCCGGCTGGGGATCGCCGGTGACAGCGCAGGAGGCAACCTTGCCGCGGCCGCGGCGTTGAGGGCCCGGGATCGGGGCGGCCCGGACCTGCGGGTGTGCGCGGTGCTGTGTCCGGTCATCGACTGCCGCACCGACGACCGCTCGATGCGGCAGCTGGCGGAGGGGTACTTCCTGACCCGCGAGCGGATGGCCTGGTACTGGGACCTGTACGCCCCGGCGGGAGTCGACCGGACCAGCCCCGAGCTCAGCCCGCTGAGAGCCGAACTGGCGGGATTCCCGCCGGCGGTGGTGGTGACCGCGGGTCTCGATCCCCTCATGGACCAGGGCGTCGACTTCGCACGGGCCTGCTGCGACGCCGGCGTGGACACAGCGCTGATCCATCGGTCGGGGACGATCCACGGCTTCCTCGGATTCCAGGCGTCGCTGCCGGACGCGCGGGCCGCGCTCGACGAGGTGTCGGCTCTGCTGGCCCGCCGCCTGGAATAAGCGTCTCAGCAGGCTCGCCCGGCGGGTCTCGCTCAGCAGTCTCCCCGGCGGATCGCGTCGGCCAGCATCTTCATCAGCCGCTGCTGGTGGCCGCGCACCCTCAGCTCCAGATAGTGCCGGGGACCGGGCCGGTACGAGCGCGAGCGGAGGCCTTGCTGGACTTTCTCGCAGATGGCGTAGTCCTCTGCCTGAACCGCCTTGAGCATCTCGAAGTCGGAGCGGGCGTCGGCGTCGGGATTCGGTGAGTAGTTCCATACCCGGGCCCGGCTCTTGTCGAGGCTGATGGGGTTCCACCACATCAGCGAACAGCCGCCGTTGGGGAAGGCGGCGATGAACCAGTTGGGGAACACACCGAAGGCGACCGAGCCATAGGAGTTGGTCTCAGCCAGCGCGGGCAGCACGTCGGTCCGGGCCAGCTGCTCTTCGCCCCATTGCGATTTGAGCCGCCCCGTGTACGCCCAGATGTCCTCTTGCAGCGTGCTGGCATCGGCGAAGCGACCGAGGGTCTTCTCGTGGACGAACTCGAGGTGGTAGTCGCAGAAGGCGTTGTCCATCATCACCTTCCAGTTGGCGTTCACCTCGTCGTCGAGTTCGTAGACCCTGGTGGCGGCCTCCAGGTTGTGCCGGGCGAACTGCTCGGGTGCCGGGTAGAGCCATTCGTGCAGCGGAGGCGCGTCGCCCGACACGTTGACGAACACGAACTGCAACCAGACGTCCACCCTCACCTCCCGCAGGCCGTGGGCGCTGCGGTCAACCGGCTCGACGAAACCGCGCGGATGCGGTGTGGCCGCCAAGCGCCCGTCGAGATGGAAGGTCCAACCGTGGTAGGGGCACACCAGCGCCCGCCCGCAGTTGCCCGAACCCTCGACCAGGGTGCTGGCCCTGTGGGGGCACACGTTGACGAAGGCGCGGAACTCGCCGTCCCGGCCACGCACCACCATCACCGGCTCGGTGCCGATGGTCTCGGTCACGTAGTCCCCGGGCGAGCGCAGCTGTGACAGGTCCCCCACGAACACCCACGAGCGGGGGAACACCACTCGCTGCTCCAGGTCGAATAGGCGCTGCGAGAAGTACGCGGCCGGATCCACGAACGAGTCGTCGGGCGGGGGCTCGATGACGATGCCGTCGTAGACGACCGGCGCTTCGCCCTCGATGTCGGAGACTCCGGCGGTGGAGGGATCTGCGGTGGAGAGAGATGCCATGTTCATCCTCCCGATTCGGTGAAGTGGGTGCGCAGCAGCCCCAACTGGGGCGACTCGATCTCCACGACATCGCCACCGCCGAGGAACTCGGGGGGCTCCCGCCAGTGGCCGACGCCTGAGGCCGTTCCAGTGAGAATTATGTCTCCTGGAAGCAAAGAGCACCCGAGGCTGACCCGCGCGATCACCCGCGGCACCGAGTTGATCATGGATGCGGCCCGGAACGACTGCTTCCGCACACCGTTCACGCGCAGCTCAACCTCGATGTCGCGATAGTCGCCTACCTCGGCCGCGGAGACGATGCTGGGGCCCATGGGACAGAAGCCGTCAAGCGACTTGCCCTTGTACCACTGGCCGAACATGCCGTGCTCCAGTTGAAGGTCTCGTGCGCTCACATCGTTGGACAGGGTGTAGCCGAAGACATGGTCGAGGGCGTCGTCGACGGGGATGTTGCTGCCGCCCTTGCCGATGACCACCGCGATCTCCGCCTCCCAGTCCACCCGGTTGCTGGCGTCCCGGTCGAGGTCGACGGTGGCGCCATGGCCCACCAGACAGGTCCACGGCTTGGTGAACAGCACCGGCGCGTCCGGCACCTCGGACCCCTCGGGACGCTTCCCCTCGTCGAAGTGGTCCCGGTAGTTGAGTCCCACACAGAACATATTGCGGGGTGTTCTTGGCACGGGCGGCAACAGGGCCGCTTCGTCCATCCGCTGGGCGCCGCTGGCGGATGCGAGTGACTCGACCGCGGCCCAAGCGTCCGGACCGCTCTCAATGAGGTCGATCACACTGGTGTGGCCGGCCGCGCTCAGCGGCGAGACGGTGCCGTCGGCATGCAGGATCCCGGCGGCTTCGCCGGTTGGGGACTGCATCGTGACGAGGCGCATGTCGGTCCTCCCTGCTATTCGCTCGGCCTCTCAGTCGCCGAGATGGTGGCAGTACTTGAACCCGCCGTTGGGGCTGATGATCTGGCCGGTCAGGTAGGCGGCTTCATCCGATGCCAGGTACGCGGCCAGCGCTCCGATCTCCGACGGGTAGCCGAACCGCCCGGCGGGGACGCTCTCGGTGAGAGCCTCGATCCGCCCCGGCGGAGCCAGTTCGTTGAGGGGCGACTCGATGTAGCCGGGCGCGATGGCGTTGACGGTCACCCCATCGGCAGCCACCTCCCGGCTGAACGAGCGCACGAGCGCGTCGACGCCGCCCTTGCCCGCGGCGTAGTGGGCCTGCCGGGCGACGCCCTGCAACGAAGCTACCGACGAGAAGCAGATCACCCGTCCCCAGCCTCGCTCGATCATCGGGTTGACGGTGTGGCGGATACCCAGGAATGTCCCGTCGAGGTGGACGGCGAGCATGTGGCGCCACTGCTGGAAGCTCATGGTGGCGATCGGCTGCAACTCGCCGATGCCCGCCGCGAGCACGGCGATGTCGGGTGAGCCGACAGCCTTGGTCGCCTCGGCCACGCCAGCGGTGACGCTGGCCTCGTCGGTCACGTCCATCGACACCCCTGCGAAGGCTTGGGCCGGGTACCGCTCGGCCAGCTCGCCGGCGATCTCGGTGGAGGCCCCGGGCCGCAGGTCGCTGACAGCCACCGACGCGCCCTGCTCGGCGAACGCGGCCGCCATAGCACGACCGAGTCCGCCCGCTCCTCCGGTCAGCAGCGCGGTACGACCCTCAAGAGAGAACACGCACCCCTCCCTTCACCAGCTAGTCAGGCTAAAGGTCAGACACTTGGGGGTCAAGCCGTCTTCTCACGGCAGGATTCGAAAGCTAGGATGAGTCCCAAGTTTACTGACTATAAGGATCTTCAATGTCAGTCGAATCCTTCTCATTATCGTTAGACCAGTTGGACGACTCAACACCGCAAACTGATGACGGTGGTCTTCCGATCAGCCCCGTCCTCCCCGCCTACGAGCAGGTGGCCAACCAGCTCCAGGAGTTGATCATCAAAGGCACGCTGGCCGTGGGCGAGCGCCTGCCGGCCGAGGGCGAGATGGCAACACAGTTCGGGGTGAGCCGCAGCACCATCCGCGAGGCTCTGCGGGGCCTGTCCTCACAGCGCCTCGTGCACACCAAACGGGGCGTCAGCGGGGGCACGTTCGTGGCTGAGCCCTCCTCCGAGCATGTCCACACATACTTGGAGACCACCATAGGGCTTCTCTCAGGGGCCGACGTGGTGTCGGTCGATGAGATTCTGGAAGCGCGCGAACTCTTCGAGGAGCCCGCAGCCCGGCTCGCGGCGGGTCGCCGGAGCGAGGATGACCTGAGCCGCCTCAGCGCGACCCTCGCGCCGGGTGACGGGACCGATCCACCCCACGGCTTCGAAGGCCACAAGGAGTTCCATTTCGCCATCCTGAAGGCGTCGGGCAACCAGTTGCTGGACGTCATCGCCCGACCGGTATTCAGCGTGCTTGAGACCCGGTTCGTGCGTGATCGGGCCTCCAGCGGTTTCTGGGCCGCGGTGGAAGCCGACCACCAGGACATCTTCGACGCCATCGCGGCCGGCGACTCCGAGGCGTCGGCCCGGTTCATGCACTCCCATCTGGAGCGACTGCGACCGATGTACGAGCGCTTCGACCGGGCCGTCCAGATGCCGAACGACTAGAGGCCGAGCTTGCGAGGACGCGGCCCGAGCGGCCCGTGAGCGCAGCGAACAGGAGCGGGCATGACAACGCCGCATCGCGAGCCATTGGCCCGCGATCCGCGCTCGCCGCTAGAGGCTGCGCGCTCTCTCAGCTGCGGGCGGCCCGGTCCAGGAAGTCGAGCAACAGCCGGTTGAATTCTTCGGGACGCTCGAAGTAGGGCGCGTGCGAAGCGGCCGCGATGACCGCCAACTCCGACCCTTGAATCAACTCGTGGGCAGCCCGACCGGTCTCCAGGGGTACGGCTCTCTCCTCCTCGCCCCAGATGAGCAGCACCGGCGGCCGGCCCTCCAGCGACGCCAGTCTGGCGCCGACGACATCGTCGTCGATTCGATCCGCGACGTAGTCGGAGATCTGGTGGAACGACTCGGCGGCACCGGGAGAGTTGTTGATCAGTGTCTCCTCGCGGAGCCACCCGTCGGTGACGAGGTGCCGATCATGGACGAGCAGGCGCAGCTTGTTCTCGATGCTCTCCGCGGATGTGTCCCTCAGCCTCCCGCGTGTTGCCGCCCGGCGCTCTGCGCCCCACGGGATCAAGCCGATGCTTCCGACCAGCACCAGTGCCCGCACCCGCTCGGGCCGGTCACAGGCCAGGGTCGCCACCGTGTGCCCACCCAACGACGTGCCCACCAGCACTGCGGTCTCGGCTCCGATCAGGTCGAGGAACCCGTCGACGAAGCGGGCGTATCCGGGCACCGAGTAATCCGGGCCGTCGCCCTTCTGGGCCAGGCCGTGGCCGGGCAGGTCGAATGCATGGACATTCCAGCCCGCGGCCGCGAGCACGTCGATGTTGCGGCTCCAGCGGTCACAGCGCGCCCCCACTCCATGCACCAGCACCAAGTGGTCGTCACCCGAGCCCGCGGCCAGCACGCGGGTGAGGACTCCGTTCACCGCTGCGGGGTACTGGATCATCTCAGTGCCTCCCTGCCGCTGCTCGCCGGCGAACGGTCACCGCCGAGACGGCGATTCGTCGGATGAATATGCTAGAGGCCGAGCGGGTAGGCGGTGAATCGTGATAATCCTGGCGAGACGCTCAGCGAGGCCGTGGCCCGAGCGGCCCGTGAGCGCAGCAAACAGGAGCGGAAATGACGGCGTTCACTATGGCTGAAGACTTTCGTGACACGTTCATCAGGGCGGGCGGGATTCGCACCCGCTTGATCGAGGCCGGTGATCCCGCCGATCCAACGGTCGTGCTGGTACACGACGGGGCTTACGGCACGGACTCGATGCTGTGCTGGGAGGGCGTGATCGGAGAGCTGACCGACCGGTATCACGTGGTCGCCCCCGACCTGATCGGCTGGGGAGGCACCGACAAGCTGTGCTACTTCGATCGCTCTCCCTACGACTACCGCCTGGAGCATCTGGCTGCAGTGTGCCGCGTGCTCGCACTCGATGAACCGGCCTTCTTCGCCGGCAGCTCCTTCGGCGCCGAGTTGGTGGCCAGGGGGGTGGCCGAGCCCCAGTGGGGGTGGAACGCGCGGGCCGCAGTGGCCATCACCGGCACGGGCGGGCGGCTGTACCGGATGCCGGGCGGCATCGAGCGATTGAGCGACTACACCCCCAGCCCCGAGGCCGCCCGCCGGCTCACGGCCATGCTGGTCCACAGCACCGACGGCCTGGACGAGCACATCCAGCGCCGCTTCGAGATCAGCATGGCTCCCGGCCACTGGGAGGCGTTGAGCGCGCTGGGCCTGCGGAACCCGTCGGCCGAGAGAGTGGCCCGGCCGGAACACTGGCCCGAGCCGCTGCTGGATTGCGATGTGCCCATCCTGTGGGTCGAGGGCGCCGACGACCCGCTGCTGGAGCAGGGCTGGGCGGCCAAGATGGCCGGGCTGGGTGACTCCTTCTCATCGGTGGTGGTACCCGGGGGCCACGAGCCCAACATCGAGCACCCGGCCGACACCGGACGACTGATCCGGGACTTCTTCGACAGCTGCCCCTGAGAGGCCGAGTTGGCAGACGAGCGAGTCCGGCTCATACGGGCGAGGCCGTGGCCCGAGCGGCCCGTGAGCGCAGCGAACAAGAGCGGGAGAGTCAACGCCGCAACGTGACCGGGTCTCGCCCGGCCGTGCCCGGCCGCGGCCGGCCGCTCAGCGCCAGCGGTCGTAGGCGGCGTCTTCCAGGAAGAAGGCGCGGTACATGCCGTCGAACGCCAGCCACTGCAAGTCGATGCTGGTGACGACCGCGTCCATCACTGATCGCTGGGTGAACTCGTCGTTGGCGTAGCGGCCCACGACCAGCGGGCCGATGTCGCCGTGGCCCTCCTCGATCTCGGAGGCGTGCAGCTCCCAGAACAGCAGGTCCGGCGCGCCGCGCTCGAATCCGTAGTGCTCGACCAGACCCTCGATGATGATGTCGTTGCGCCGGGCCGAAGCGCCCTCGATGAAGGCGATGCCGGCTATGGCCGCCAGCCAGTCGCCCTTGTAGGCCAGGTAGTAGCGCCAGTGCATGAACGCCTTGCACTCCGGGATGGTTGGGCAGTTGTCGAGGTCGTCCTGGGAGAGGCCGAAGGCCTGGGCGTGCGCCAGGAACACGTTGAGGTGGCGCTCGGTGCCCGAGTCGTGCCCGGCTCCCTCCTCCAGGATCACGTCCTCGAAGAGATGGTGGAAGATGTCGGGATCCTCGGGGCACTTGGCGAAGATCGCACAGTCGGCCTGCGGCGAGGGCCTCGGGGCGACCTGGTAGAAGTGCCGCAGGAATCCGGCGATGGCGGCCCTGGTGGCCTTTCCCGAACGAATGTCGGCCACCAGCTGATGGTCCTTGATGTGGCGGGACTCGACGACCTCGTCTATCTCGGCCAGCAGTTCGTGCATGGGCTTGACGGCCATTGGAACCCCCTTCGTCGAAGCTCTCCCGAGCGTGGGACGCGACTGATGTGAACGTACACCCCGGCAATACGTCTGACAAATGGATTCCGAGTTTGGCACGGGTGCGAGAAGGTCCTTACTCTGCGGCTGTGCTGGGGGTATCGGCCAGCGGGATGATGGCGCCCGAGGCTTACCGGTCCGGGGAGTTCTACCGGGCCGAGATCGACTGGGTGTTCCCGGCCAGTTGGGTGTTCGTCGGCCATGAGCGCTGGGTGCCCGCGCCGGGCGACTACCTGGCCGAGACCGTCGGCGAGGAGCCGGTACTGGTGATCCGGAACGCAGACGGCGCTCTTCGAGCCTTCCCCAACGTCTGCCCTCACCGGGCGAGCCTGCTTGTCGAGGGCCGCGGCAACTGCGATCGGCGCCTGGTGTGCCCCTACCACGGCTGGACGTTCGGGCTCGACGGCCGGCTCCTCGCCGTCCCGCGGCAGCGTGGCTTCGCCAGCCCGATCAATCCCGACGAGCTAGGGCTGCGAGAGTTGCGCCTCGACGTGTGGGAGGGTCTCGTCTTCGTGAACGTCACCGGCGACGCGCCGCCGCTGCTCGACTACCTGGAGGACGTGCCCGACCTGCTCGGCGGCCACGACATCGCCTCGATGCACCTCGGCGAGTCTCTCGACGATCCGATCGCCGCCAACTGGAAGCTGGTCATGGACAACGCGGTGTGCGACTACCACCTCGACATCGTTCACCGCGAGTCGATTGCGGCCCTGGTGCATATGGAAGCGCTGACGGCCCGGGCAGGCACCACCACCGCGATCACCTCGGTGCCCTGGAAGGAGTCCGAGTTGCCGGCGGAGCCTCGGCCGGGCCTCGCCGGAGCCGCGGCGGAGGGCTCGCTGGGGTGTTTCGTGTTCCCCAACCTCCACGTGATCGGCTTCCCGACGGGGGGCGCGACCATCATGTGGTGGACACCGACAGGCCCTGCCACCACCCGGGCACGGGTGCTGGGATTGTCCCACGACGCCGACGCGGACGTCCGTTCCGGCAAGGAACTGCTGGCCAGGGTGCAGCGCGAGGACTTCGACGTGTGCGAGAAGATGCAGATCGGTGTGCAGTCGCGGGTCTACGAGCCTGGCCCGCAGCACGCCACGGAGTTGCGCATCACCACATTCCAGAGGCGCCTGCTCGAGATGGTGCAGCACGCATTCGACCGAGGCGACGATCGCCTCATCGGGGTTGGGCGGTGACGGTCAAGGAGGGCTGGACGGGCCGCTACTTCGAGGACTTCGAAGTGGGCGACGTCTACCAGCACCCGCTGGGCCGCACCATCACCGAGGCCGACAACGTCTGGTTCACCCTGCTGACGTGCAACACCAACATGCTGCACTTCAACAACCACTACGCCGAGCATTCAACCTTCGGCAAGACCCTGGTCAACTCGGGGTTCACGCTGGCGCTGGTTATGGGTCAGTCCGTCTCCGATGTCAGCCAGCAGGCGGTGGCCAACCTCGGGCTGGACGAGGTGCGGTTCACCCATCCCGTGTTCGTGGGCGACACCCTCTACGCCGAGAGCATCGTGCTGGCCGCGCGGCCGTCGGCGTCCCGCCCCTACGCGGGGATCGTGACCGTGCGGACCCGGGGGTTGAACCAGAACGGGGACGAGTGCCTGCGCTACCGGCGCAACGTGCTCGTGTACCGGCGGGGCCACGCCCACGACCGGGACCTGTTCCCGGAGGCCGCCGAGCCGCTCACGCTGGACGGCGAGCAAGAGGCCGAGCGGAGGCGGCACTGATGACCGGATCCGCTAGGCGTTTAGCGAGGGCCGTGGCCCGAGCGGCTCGTGAGCGCAGCGAACAGGGGCG
>JAGWAO010000048.1:16148-23388 GCA_021296315.1 Acidimicrobiia bacterium
GCGGGAACCACCACGCTGCACCGTGAGGCGGTTTCACCTACCCGCGCTCGCACCGAACGCGTCGATGAGCCGCCCCACGTGTTCCCGGTAGGTGCGGCCGGGGTCTCCTGAAGCCCTCGCGGCGGGGTCCGACATCAGCATCGACGGCGTGTGAAGGATCAGGGTCGCACAGTCCCGAGTGGCGAGCCGCTCGGTGACCAGGCGCCTGACCAGTTGTGCGGGCCCCGCCACGGCGAGGCGATCGACCATCGTGTCGGTCACGGCTGAGACGGCCGCCGCCCAGTCGTCCGCGGCCGCGGCGCGGATCCCGGCCGCGGCGGGTTCGAAGCCGTAGTGGCTCATCAGCGGCGCGTAGGCGGCGTGCTGGGCGTAGAAGGCGATCTGCGCGGCCGCATCGCGGCGAGCCGCCTCCTCGTCGTCGTTGACGACGGCGATCAGCATGGCCGCGACCATCGGCGGCTGTTGGCGGTCGGCGGCGGCTGCGGCCGCTTCCAGTTGCGGTCTCATCAGTTCCCTCAAGGCGGAACCATCGACGATGGGGTGGGCAATCAGCCCGTCGGCCACCGCTCCGGCCACATGCACCATCCTCCGGTTCACCGCGGCCAGGAGCACAGGCAGCCGCGCCGACCTTGACGGGTAGGCGCCTGGTGTGGCTCCCACGGTGACGCTCACGTGGCGGCCGCGATACTGCACCGGCTCCGGCCCGATGTGCCACAGGGCCTGCACCGCTTCGACCACCTCCGCGACCCGGCCGGTCACGTCGGTTGGCTCGATGCCCAGCCAGTCCCGTATGCGGGAGGGCTGGGCGCTGCCCAAACCCAGGATGAGGCGCCCGTCGCTCAGTTCGTCGATGTCTCTGGCCTCGGCGGCCAGCACCGCAGGGGTGCGGCCCAGTGCGTAGGCAATGGCCGATCCGATCGTGATCCGGCTGGTCGCGACGGCGATGGCCGCCATGGGAACGGTGGCCGACCGCCAGCTGAACTCTGTGGTCCACACGCTGTCGAATCCGGCCTGCTCGGCCCGGACGGCCAGATCGAGCGCGTCGGCGGGGCCGCAGGCCAGCGCCACGCCGAGGCCCGGTTCCGCCGCAGCGGGCCGGGACTCAGTCAAGGTCGAGAAGCGGCAGCACGCCGTCGCAGATCAGACGGAGCTGGTTCATGCGGTCGCTCTCGCTGCGTCCCACATAGAACATCCAGCGGTCCATGCCCCGGGCCTCCAGCTCGCGCAAGCGCCGGGCGATGTCGTCGGGACGTCCCCACAGACCGGGGGCGCGAGCCATCAGCCAGTCGTAGAGCCCCAGCTCTCGAGCCCTGTCGATGTGGGCACGCTGGCGTCCCTCGTCCTGGTAGTCCGCCGCGATGTCCTGGGTGTCGGCGTTGAACTGCAGTAGCGCCTCCTTCAGGTGGTCGGGGATCTGCTTTCCCTCGAGAGACCCCATCGTCAGCCACTCAGTGCTCACGCCCAGGCCGCGGCTGAGCGCCTCTTCCGGGCTGTCCCCGAAGACGATCTCGGAGTTCCACCACAGCTCGAGCTCGCCGGGATCGCGGCCCGCGGCCTCGCATCCCTCCTCGACCAGCCTGCGCACGTAGTCCACGTTGTGCGGCCCGAAGCCCATCGACAGCAGCATCCCGTCGGCGACCTCGCAGGCCATGCGCAGCACCTTGGGGCCTGAGACGGGGACGATCACCGGGATGTCCGCGGGGACGGGAAAGTCGGACCACAGCATGCGGAAATTCCGGCCCTGGTAGTGGGCGTCCTCGCCCCGCACCAGCGCCTTGACCGCCACGATGTAGTCCCGCAGCTGCGCCACGGTGGCCGGGCGGAGACCGACACCCCAAAGGGCGCTGTCGCCGGTGCCAATCCCGAAGGCGATCCGGCCGGGTGCGATCTCGTCGAGCGTCAGCAGACATGAGGCGGTCACGGAGGGATCGCGTGACAACGGGTTGGTGACTGAGGTCATGATCCGGGCGCGCGACGTGTGCTCGGCGCACAGCGCGGCGACCACGTACAACTCGCGGACCAGGGCGGGCGAGTCCGGCAGGCCGATCACGTCCACCCCGGCGCGGTCGGCCAGGATCCACCATTCGGGCCCGTCGGACAGGGGGCCCTGCTGGAGGACGTTGAGGGCGATCCTCATGGCCGGTGTGCGCCTGCCGGCGGCGCGGACGGGGTGGCCATCACTTCTTGGAGATCACCGCGTCGGCGTCGATCTCGATCATGGCGTCGGGCCGGGCCAGTTCGTGGACCACGACCAGCGTGCTGGCCGGGTAGTGGTCCTTGTTGAAGAACTCCGCCCTGGCGTCGTGGATAGCGCCGAACTTCTCCTTGGTGAAGGGGGGAGTCATGAAGACCCGCACCCGGACAATGTCGTCGATGGTGCCGCCCAGCGGCTCCAGGGCCGACAGCAGGTTGCGTATGACTTGGCGGGTCTGCTCCTTGATGTCGCCCACGCCGACGACGACATCGCTGTCACCGTCGGTGGCGGTGCGCCCCGACAGGTATACGAACGTGAGGTCGCCGGCCTCCACCACGACGCCGCCGGAGTGGACGAGTTCCCCCACTTCGGAGGTCGCCAGTGCGCTCCAGCCGGTGCCGATGTCGGGATTGATGATGGTCTTGTCCGCCATGTCTGATGTTCTCCTTGGCAGGGTTGTCGGTCAGGGTTGTCGGTCAGGGCTGTCGGTCGAGGGGATCGTCGGGCAGGGTTGTCGGTCGAGGGGATCGCGGCGCGGGATTCAGGCCGCTCGCAGCACCGGCACGACCTCGCGGTCGAGCAGGTCGATGGATTGCAGGGCGGTGTCGACAGGCATCCCGACCCAGTCGGTGCGGAAGATGAAGTGGTCGACGCCCAACTCGTCGCGCCACGGGAGCAGCTTCTCCAGACAGTCGTCGGGCGTGCCGACGATGAAGCGGCCCCTGGCCAGCTCGTCGTATCCGGCCCGGAAGTCATCGTCGCCGGGCAGGGCCTTGTGCTGGCCCCAGTCCGCGTAGTGCCGGTACTTCTTGAGCAGGTAGGGCGCGGCCCGCTCCACCGCCAGGGCCCGGGTGGGCGCGCAGTAGATCTCCCGCATCGCCGGCAAGGTCGCGGCGGGCGCCAGGCCCTCGCTCTGGCGGGTGGCCCGGAACAGGGCCGCCTGCTCGGCGATCGTCTCGGTGGTGGCGTGGGGGTTGATGAGCCAGGCGTCGCCCATACGGGCGGCCCGCTCCACCGCGGCGTGGGCGTTGGCTGCGATCCAGATCGGTGGCCGGGGCTTCCGGACGGGCCTGATGTTCAGGGTCGCCGACGCCAGCCGGCACCAGGGAAGGTCCGAGTCCACGCTCTCTTCTGTCCACAGCCGCTTGACCAGGTCGAGGTTGGCCTCGAATCGCCTTACCTTGGACTTCGGGTCGAGCCCGAAGCCCTCGTATTCGACTTCCCGGTAGCCGAGCCCCACCCCGAAAGTCAGCCGGCCCCCGCACAGCACGTCGATGGAGGCCCATGTCTCGGCTACGTCCAGCGGGTTGTGCAGCGCGAGCAGCAAGATCCCGATCCCGACTTCCATCGACCCGCACTCGGCGGTGATGCGGCTCACGAACGGCACGCACTGCGGCATGGCCATCCCGTCGGGCAGGTAGTGCTGCCCGGCCCAGATCGAGTCCCAGCCGCGGTCGCGTACCACCCCGACCATGCGGAGCTGGTCGTCCATTGCCGCCACCAGATCGGCGCCAACCGGATGCTGGTTGGTGAGGAACAGCCCGATGTTGATGTCGCCTCCAGAGGCCACTGCCGCTCCTTCCGTCATCGTGCCGCCGCCTGGTGAACAATAGTCAGACACTTAGCGCGAGACCCTCGGCGGGGCGCGATAGTGCCCAGACTCGGAGAGTTCGGCGAGCCCGGGGAGTCAGCAGCGGCGTCTTGGATCTTGATCAGCGGGGCGTCGTTGATCGACGGCTGCTCGGTGCTGGTGAAGGACGACGAGATCGTCGGAGTAGGCGCGAACGTTGGCGAGGGCATGATCCCCAGAGGCGAACCAGTCACCCGGATCGACGCCTCCGGCAAGACCGTCATGCCGGGCCTGATCGACGCCCACTGCCACACGTCCTTCGGCGAGGCCCGGATGCGGGAGGAGCAGGACCTCTACACCAGCCACGAGCTGCGGACCCTGCGCTCCGCGTGGAACGTGACCAAGGTGCTGCGCTCGGGCGTCACCGGCATTTCCGACCCCGGGGGCAGCTACGTCATCGGGGTGGGCATCCGCGAGGGCATCGCCGAGGGCCTCATCCAGGGTCCCCGGATGACCACCGCGGGCCGGTTGCTGTCCACCAGCAACGGCATGAGCGACTTCTCCCCTCGTCGGTGGGAGTCCCCGACTCGAGCATCGGCAAGGTGGTCGACACCGGGAGCTGCTCGACGAACTGGAGGAGCCGTCAACCGGATCACAGCGCCAGTAGGCGACTCACGGCGCTGGCGTAGCCTGGAGTGATGCTGGCGGCCGATGATCAGGCGACGTTCCACGCCGACGGATTCGTCACGGTCGACTCCCTGATCGACGCCAGTCTGGTCGAACCCCTCAAGGAGCGCTTCGAGCGGCTGTTCCGGGGCGACTTCGAGACGGGCACCGCCCCCGACGAGGTCAACTGGCAGGAGGGCAGCAGCGATCCAACCTTGGCCCGGCAGATCTGCAACGGCTGGAAGGCCGACCGGTTGATCGCGTCGGTGGTCCTGGATGCCGGTCTGGGCGAGTCGGTGGCCCGGCTGGCCGGCTGGCCCGGCGCCCGCATCGTCCAGGACAACGTGATCTGGAAGCCGCCGCGGGCCCGTTCGCTGGGCTTCCACCGCGACAACGCCTACCTGGACTGGTACACGCCGACGGAGATGTTCTCCTGCTGGATCGCTCTCGATGACACCACTGCGTCCGGCGGCACCATGGAACTGGCCCGCGGATCGCACCGCTGGCCCACCGGCTCCGACGTAATGGGCGAGTTTCACGCTCCCGAGGACTATCGGGCCACCGTGAGGGCCGCCGCGGCGGCCGCGGATGTCGAACTCGACATCGCGGCAGTGGAGGTGACCGCGGGCGGCGGGTCCTTCCATCATGGCTGGGCCTGGCACGGCTCGGGCCCCAACCGCTCAGGCCGGCACCGCCGATCCCTGGTACTGCACTGCGCAAGCAGCGAGGCCCGCTTCAACCGGGCCGGCTTCGACAAGGGCAACGGGCCCATCTATTCCCGCTACGCCCGCCTCACCGACGACGAGATGGACGAGAACCACTTCCCGATCCTGTGGCGGTCCGACGGCTACCGGACCCCCGGGATCTAGAGGCCGAGCGGGTAGGCGCACGAATCCGGCCCATACGGGCGAGGCCGTGGCCCGAGCGGCCCGTGCGCGCAGCGAACAGGAGCGGGGAGCACGGCCGGCAGCACACACTCGGCCCACGCTGGTCGTGGCGGCACCATCGGCGTTAGCATCGCCGCTCGTGTCCGTTGCATCTGCGATCCACGCTTCCGCCGCGGTGCTGCTGGTGGTGGCGGGTGCGGCCAAACTGTCGAGGCCCGCGCCCGGCGTTGCGGACCTTCTCGGCTTCCGGGCTCCGACCCCGCTGGTCCGGCTCGTCGGGGGATCGGAGGTCGCGATCGGGGTCGCCGCCCTGCTGGTGGGCGGACCGTTGGCGTGGGCGGTGGGCCTGCTCTACGCGTCCTTCGCCGTCATCGTGCTGCGGGCCGTCCTGGCCGGGGCACGCTCGTGCGGGTGCTTCGGCCGGCTCGATGCCCCGCCATCGTGGGTCCATGTCGGCGGCAACCTGGCGCTGGCTGCGGCGTCCTTCGTGGCGGCCGCCACCGGCAGCGCCCCGGTTGCCGAGATCGTGCAGGAGATCAGCGACAGTCCTGTGGTCGGTTTGGCGCTCGCGGCGGAGATCGTCGTCGTGGCCGGGTTGAGCCTGGTGTGCTTCACCGCGCTGCCCGAGGCCCTCGGCGTGCGGACCGGGCGTGGAGCCGGCACTCTGTTCCGGGCCGTGCCACCGCCGACCTCCAGGCCCGCGACCGTGACAGGCTCGGGAAGTCACCGGTGAGCCGCAAGCTGGTCGAACGGGTCTCCCGGGTGGTGGACCGGCGCGCCGGGCGCCGTGGCTTCCTGCGCTCGTCGGCCATGGCGGCCACCGCGATGGCGGTGGCCCCCGTCGCCTACGCCATCCGTCCGACCACGGCAGAGGCGGCCATCGTGTTGTGCAAGGGCCACGAATGCCACCCCAGCGCCCTGTGCTGCGACCCCTACAGCGAGTTCTGCTGCAAGCTCACCGGGGAGAACCTCTGCCCGCCGCGGACCATCGTCGCCGGCTGGTGGAAGGTCGACGGCTCGGGATTCTGCGATCTGAAGGGTCCGAGCCCGCGCTACTACCTCGACTGCAACTTCAGCTGCCACGAGAGCTGCCGGTGCCGGTCCAGCGGGTTCTGCGACCGGTCATGCACGCCGTCCAGGTGCCAGTGCCACGGCGGCTGCGACACGCGCAAGTCCGAGTGCACCTGGTTCCGGTACGGGCAGTGCAACCAGGGCGTGTGCGTCGGCCCGCTCATGTGCCGGATCGTCACCTGCGTGCCGCCCTGGACGTGGGATCCAGCCTGCGCGAGGTCCCCGGTGCTGAGCGATCCGGGCACCCGCTGGCACGACCGGCCCTGCCTGCACGACGACTTCAACGACGTACCGCCCAAGGCCTACTACGCCGAGGCGGTGAAGTGGATGGCCGATGAGGGCATCACCACAGGCTTGAAGAGCGACCTGTTCGGCCCGGACGAAGGCGTGACGCGGGCCCAGTTCGCCACGTTCCTGTGGCGCTACCAGGGCCGGCCCGAGGCCGGGCCCAGCAACGAGTTCGACGACGTGGAGGCGGGCGCCTACTACTCGCAGGCAGTGGCGTGGATGGTCGAGCAGCGGATCACCTCGGGCCGGGCCCCCGGTCGTTTCGATCCGAACAGCGGTGTGTCTCGGGCGCAGTCCATCGTGTTCCTGCACCGTCTGGCGGGGCGGCCGCGGGGCAGCGCGAGGATCGACTTCTCCGATGTGGGCCCCGACGACTGGTACCGCGACGCGCTGGCGTGGACCCTCGAGCACAACATCGCTTGGTGGGCGGAGCATTCGACCTTCAATGCGGACGAGCCCGCCACCCGTGCCGAGGTCGCGGCCCTGCTCCACGGCTACCACCTTCGCTCATCGACCAGCCCGAGTGCGGTGGCGCCATGACGGGAGGCTCCCCGATGACGGCGG
>JAGWAO010000048.1:23514-26117 GCA_021296315.1 Acidimicrobiia bacterium
GCGGTGGCGCCATGACGGGAGGCTCCCCGATGACGGCGGCAGGTCCATGACGGGAGGCTCCCCGATGACGGCGGTAGGTCCATGACGGTCGTGGTCGTGCTGCTGGCCATCGCGGTCGGGGTGCTCGCCCTGCTGGTGTTCGGGCTGCTCAGAACCCACGCCGAGATCCTGCGGGCCCTCGACCGCGCCGGCATCAGCCTCGACGACGAGGAAGCCGCGGGTTCCTCTGCCGGGGTCGTGCCGGACCGTTCGCAGGCTGGTGCCTCGACCAGCCCGGCAGGTGCCCGAGACCTCGTCGGGACGGTGCCGGCCGGAGGTCCGACCAAGATCGCCGTCACCGGCGTGGCCCACTTCACGCTGCTCGCCTTCCTGTCTGCGGGGTGCCGTACCTGCAAGCGGTTCTGGGAGGCCTTCGCTTCTCCGGACCTCGAGTTGCCCGGCGGCGACACCCGCCTGGTGATCGTGGGCCAGGACCCCGCCCACGACTCGGAGTCGGCCATGGCGGAGCTGGTCCCACCGGGGGTCAAGGCCGTGCTGTCGTCGGCGGCGTGGGAGGACTACGACGTTCCGGGCTCGCCGTACTTCGCGCTGGTGGACGGCTCCGACGGCCGGGTCGTGGGCGCGGGCAGCGCGCTGCGCTGGGAGCAGCTGCGGGACCTGCTTCAGCAGGCGCTGGACGACGCAGGCCTGTCCGCCCGTTCGGGGCCTCCGCAGCCGCGGGCCTCGGCTCGACACTCGGGCCGGAGCCGGGAGCTGCGGGCTGATGCGGCGCTCCGGTCGTCGGGGATAGGTCCCGGTCACCCGAGCCTCTACGGCGGGCGGTCGGACTCGAACCGCGAGAACGGCGCCGACTCTGCCGAGGCCGGCGACTGATGACCGCGGTGCTGGCCATCGGGATGGCGGCGGCCGTGGCCGCCGGAGTGCGGTCGACCTGGTCGCCTTGAGGCATGTCGATGCTCACCAGCATCAGCCCGCTCGGTGAGCGGGCCCGGGGCAATCGATGGTCTCTGACCGTTCTCTGGTTGGGCCTGGGCGCGGTAGGCGGGGGCGCGGCCATCGGAGCGGCCTTCGGCGCGCTGGGCCGAGCGTCGGTCGCAGCCGCGGGCAGCGGTGCCCGGCTGGCCCTGCTGGCCGTCGCGTGCGCTGCCGCCGCGGTCTGGGACCTGTCGGATCGGCGGCTTCCGGGCCGCCGGCAGGTGAACGAGGACTGGCTGGTCGCGTACCGGTCCTGGGTCTACGGAGCAGGCTTCGGACTGCAACTCGGCGCGGCGGTGGCGACCGTGGTGAACACCGCGCTGGTGCCGCTGTTCATGCTGGCTGCACTGTTGGCCGGCGACATGACCGCGGGGCTGGCGATCGGCGCGGCTTTCGGGGCGACCCGGGGCGCGAGCCTCGTACTGGGCCGCCGGGTTCGGACCCCCGACGACCTGCGGCACCTGCACCGCCGTCTCGACCAGCACGCCGACCGGATCCGCCAAGCCGGTGCGGGCGTGGCCGCAGCCCTCGGCGGAGCGGCCGCCGCGAGCCTGCTGGCGCTGTGACTCCGGCAAAGCGCCGAATGAAGCGCGGCATGACGTGAGCCGGCTGGCAGCTCATGGGGTGAGCTTCGATGTGCCCGCAGGCTGGGAGGCGGAGCTGTCGACCCAACCGGACCCGGCCGAGTTCGACGCCGGCCTGGAGTCTTCGGATGCTTCGCTGGTGGTGGTGCACGCAGCCAACTTCTCGCTGCCCGCCGAACGAGGGGACTACGGGTCGGGAGCGGTCGAGGTCATGGACCGTAACGGCATCTTCGCGGCGTTGATCGAGTTCGACGGAGCCTCGGCGACGTCGAAGCTGTTCGCACGGGAGGGCTTCCCGACCCGCCTCAGCCCCGGCGACTTCAAGCCGGACCAGCTGCACCTGTCGCTGCCGGGCCAGGCTGGCCTGCAGCAGTTCTTCCACGTCGGATCGCGGGCCTTCTGCCTCTACGCGGTGATCGGCTCGTACTCGATGCGAGGCCTGCTGGTGCCAGAACTCAACCGGCTGCTCGCCGGCCTCAGCGTCTACTGAGAGGCGGCCGCAGCGCCCAGGACTTCGAGTCCGTGGTCGGCGGCCCGAGCCGCCAGCGAGTCGTCGAAAGTAGCCAGAGCGCGGGCACCTTGGTGTAGGGCGGTGTCGAGCACGATCGCGTCGGGAAGCCGGAGTCCGGTAGCAGCCCGCAGCTGAGCCCACCGCATCGGGGCGTCCTGATCGACATCGGTCACGTCGAACGCAGCCCGAAGTCCTGCGGACGCCTCCTCGAGCACTCCGAGCCTCGCCGGCGCGACCAGGCACTCGGCCAGGGTCACCGGGTGCAGGGCCGCCTCCTCGTTGGCCATCTCGCGAGATGTCGCCACCGCCTGCGGGTGATGGTCGTCGCCCGCATCGCGCAGCGCCACGATCCAGCTCGCGTCGATCACGATCACGGCGGCCAGTCCCCGGCGCGGTCATAAAGGCCCGAGGAGCCGGGCAACGAGCCGATCAGGTCCTGGCGGGCCCGAGCACGAGACGACGGCGACCGGCCGCCTTGGGCCCAATCCAGCATGACCAGGAGAATGAGTTTGGCCCTGGGCACGCCGGACCAT
>JAGWAO010000049.1:0-3718 GCA_021296315.1 Acidimicrobiia bacterium
CACAGCCGGAAGCCGGTGATCACCTCGTCGAACAGCAGCAGGGCACCGACCGCGTCGCAAGCGTCGCGCAGGCCCTCAAGGAAGCCGGGCTCCGGGGCGACCAGGCCCATGTTGGCCGCCACGGGCTCGACGCACACCACTGCCACCGACTCGTCCAACTCCGGCACCACGTTGTAGGGGGCGACGATGGTGTCGGCCACCGCGCCTGCGGTCACTCCCTCGGACCCGGCCAGGCCCTGCTGGGCCACACCTGATCCGCCCGCCACCAGCAGGGAGTCGCTGTGGCCGTGGTAGCAGCCCGCGAACTTCACCACCGTCGGGCGACCGGTCACGCCCCGGGCCAGCCGGACCGCCGACATCACCGCCTCGGTGCCGCTGTTGGTGAGCCGCACCATCTCCAGGCCCTTCACCCGGGCGCACATCTCCTCGGCCATCAGCACTTCGTTGCGGGTGGGCGCGCCGTAGCTGGTGCCCCGTCCCGCGGCCTGCCGCACGGCTTCAACCACCGCCGGATGGGCGTGTCCGCAGATTCCCGGCCCGTAGCTCTGCACGTAGTCGATGTAACGGCGGCCCTCCGCATCGTAGACGAACGGACCGGCAGCCTCGGCCACGAAGTAGGGCGTGCCCCCCACCGACCTGAACGCTCGCACCGGGGAGTTCACCCCGCCGGGGATCACCCGCTGGGCCCGCTCGAACAGTGCCTGATTGGTATCGACCTGGTCGGAGCGCTCAGTCATGCTGCGGCCCCCCGAATCTCGGGTCAAGAGTGGGGGATCTATACAGAAGAATCGCACCAAGATTCCGCGGAACCCCATTTGCGCTCATTGCATGGCCTCGGCCAGGCGGCGGGCGAAATAGGTGAGCACCACGTCGGCGCCGGCCCGCCGGATGGCGAGCACATGCTCATGGGCCACCGCGTCACCGTCGAGCCAGCCCCGCTCGGCCGCGGCGCACACCATGGAGTACTCGCCCGACACGTGGTAGGCGGCCACCGGCACGTCGAAGGTGCGGCGGGCCTCCGAGATCACATCGAGGAAGGCCAGCGCGGGCTTCACCATCACCATGTCGGCGCCCTCGGCCAGATCGAGGCGGATCTCCTCGAGCGCCTCCCGGGCCCCGGCCACGTCCTGCTGGTAGGTGCGGCGGTCGCCGCCGCCCGCGATGGTCACGTCCACCGCGTCGCGAAACGGCCCGTACAGCGCGGTGGCGTACTTGGCCGAGTAGGCGAGGATGGCCGTCTGGGTGAAGCCCGAGCCGTCGAGGGCACCCCTGATGGCGCCGACCTGGCCGTCCATCATTCCCGACGGGGCCACGATGTCGGCTCCCGCGGTGGCCTGGGCCAGCGCGATCCGGGCATAGATCTCGAGGGTGGTGTCGTTGTCGACGCCGCCGCGGCTGTCGAGCACACCGCAGTGCCCGTGATCGGTGTACTCGTCCATGCACAGGTCGGCGATCAGCACGATGCCGTCGCCGAAGTCGGAGCGCAGGTCGGCCAGGGCTGCCTGCACGATCCCGTCGGGATCCCAGGCCTGCGAGCCGGCGTGGTCCTTGTGCTCGGGCACGCCGAACAGCACCACCGCCCCGATCCCCAGGGTGTGCAGCTCGGCTACCTCGGCCCTCAGCGACTGGCGGGTGTGCTGGAACTGGCCCGGCATCGAGACGATGGGCCGGGGCTCGTCGATGCCCTCGCGCACGAACAGCGGCGCGATGAAGTCGGAGGGGTGGAGCCGGTGCTCGGCCACCAGCCGGCGAAGGGCCGGGGTCCGGCGCAGCCGACGCATGCGCCGCTGCGGGAAGTTCACCCTGCGAGGCTACCCAGCGCTGTCGGGTGCCAGCCACGAGCGGGCGTAGCCGGGCGGTGCCCCGCTGAGCGACAGTCCCCTGGGGGCTACCCAGCGCTGTCGGGTGCCAGCCACGAGCGGGCGTGGCCGACCAGCGCGGCGACCACTCCGTCGATGGTGTGCTCGCCGGCTTCGACCGTGACCTCCAGGCCGTGCTCGGCCGCGGTGGCCGATGTGGCCGGGCCGATGGACGCCACTAACGGCGGGACCGCGTCGGCGCCGACTTCGGCCACCAGGCGTTTGACCACCGACGACGACGTGAACACCACCCCGTCGGAGGCAGCCACCGCCCGGCGCTGGTCGTCGTCCAGCGGGGCGGCCACGTTGCGGTAGGCGGCCACGTCCAGCACCTCCCAGCCCGCGTCCCGCAGGCTGTCGGGCAGCACGGGCCGGGCAACTGCGGCCCGGGCCAGGACGACGAGACTGCCGCCGTTGCGATCGGGGGACGGGAAGGCCTCCACCAGGCCCTCGGCGATCGAGCGGTCGGGCACCAGGCGCACGGTCAGCCCCACCGCGGCGGCCCGGGCCGCGGTGCCCGGACCGATGGCGGCCACGTTGACGCCGGCGGGCAACGGCCTACCGGCCGCGGCTGCAGCCCGCTCTGCGCCGTTGGGGCTGGTGACCACCAGCCAGTCACCCGAGTCGAGCCTCCCCAGCGCGGCCTGTAGCCCGGCCCCACCGTCCGCGGGGTCGGTGATGGCGATCACCGGAGCGCTGACCACCTGGGCGCCGGCCGCGGCCAGACCGTCGGCCAGAGGCCGAGCCTGCTCCCGGGGCCGGCACACCACGATCCTCAACCCGGCCAGCGGATCGGGGGAGTGAGACTGGCGTGCCGAGCTCACGGGGTCCGTTCCAGCAGCGTCCGGCCGCCGCAGTCGTCCAGCAGGTGCCGGGCCACGGCCCGGCCGAGGGTCACGGGGTCACGGCCCCGGCGGGTGTCGCGGATCAGCACCCGGCCGTCCGGCGATGCCAGCAGGCCGGTCAACTCCAGGCCGCCGGTGGAGGCGTCGGCGGCGTGAGCGCCCGCGGGCAGGCTGCAGTCGCCTCCCAGCTCGGCCAGGAAGGCCCGCTCGGCGTCGACGGCCCGGCGGGTCGGCTCGTGCTCTATGGCCAGCAGCGTCTGCAGCAGGTCTCGATCATCGGCGCGGCATTCCACTGCGATGGCGCCCTGGCCGACCTGGGGCACGAAGACGTCCGGTTCGAGCACATCGAGCACGTCCGGTTCGAGTCCTAGTCGCTGCAAGGCCGCCGCGGCCATGACGATGGCGTTGAAGGCGGCGGCCTTGTTCAGGCGGGTGGCGATGTTGCCCCGCAGCTCGGCGAAGGCGAGGTCGGGGCGCGTCCAGGCCAGCTGGGCCTTGCGCCTGACCGAGCCGGTGGCCACCGTCGCGCCAGCAGGCAGCTCAGCCAGCCGGCAGCCCACCAGGGCGTCCCGCGGGTCGCCGCGCCTCGGCACCGCGGCCAGTACCAGGCCCTCAGGCGTTGACGACGGCAGATCCTTGGCCGAGTGCACCGCGATGTCGGCTCGTCCGTCGAGTACCGCGGCCTGGACCTCCTTCACGAACACGCCCTTGCCCCCCATGGCATGGATCGGGTCGTCGGGTTGCCGGTCACCGGCGGTGGACACGATCACCGGCTCTGCCGCCACCCCGCAAGCTTCGGACAGCAAACCGGCCATGATGCTGGTCTGCCGGCGGGCCAAGGCACTGCCCCGGGTGGCCGCTTTCAGAGGCCGAGGGGCCATGGTGCCGGTTGCCTAAGAGGCCGAGCGGGCAGGCCCGCGAGTGTGGCCCATACGGGCGAGGCCGTGGCCCGAGCGGCCCGTGAGCGCGGCGAACAAGAGCGGAAGACACCGCGCTGCACCGCGAACAAGAGCG